>NZ_PSVI01000001.1:0-183157 GCF_002931415.1 Rathayibacter sp. AY1E8 | reverse complement strand
CGTCCCGCCGCTGGCCGGTCTCGCGCTCGGCCCCACCACCTTCGACGGCGACGCGTACGCGGCGAAGCGGCCGATGGGGGCGACGATCGCCTCCCTCCGCGCGCTCGGCGTCGACGTCGCCGACGACGGCCGCGGCGCGCTCCCCTTCACCGTCCACGGCTCCGGGGCCGTCCGGGGCGGCGACGTCGTCGTCGACGCCTCGCGGTCGAGCCAGTTCGTCTCGGCGCTCCTGCTGGCCGGCGCCCGCTTCGAGGAGGGACTGCACCTGCGCCACGAGGGCAGCGCCGTCCCCTCCCGGCCCCACATCGACATGACCGTCGCCGCACTGGCGGCACGGGGCGTAGAGGTCGGCACGCCCGCCGACGGCGAGTGGACCGTCGCGCCGCAGCCCATCGCCGGCGCCGACGTGCTGATCGAGCCCGACCTCTCGAACGCCGCGCCGTTCCTCGCTGCGGCCCTCGTCACGGGCGGCCGCGTCCGGCTGCGCCACTGGCCGACCGTCACCACGCAGGTCGGGGCGCACCTCGAGCGGATCCTGCCGCTGTTCGGCGCCCGGGTCGAGCGGGACGGCGAGGACCTCGTGGTCACCGGCGGCGACGAGATCCTGGGCGTGGACCTCGACCTGTCGGAGGGAGGCGAGCTCGCCCCCGCCCTCGCCGCCCTCGCCGCGCTGGCCTCCACTCCCAGCACCCTGACCGGGATCGGCCACATCCGTCACCACGAGACGGACCGCCTCGCCGCCCTCGCCGCCGAGATCACCGGCCTCGGCGGCCGGGTCACGGAGCTCGAGGACGGTCTGCGCATCGAGCCCGCCGAGCTCCACGGCGGCCGCTGGCGCACCTACTCCGACCACCGCATGGCCCACGCCGGCGCTCTGATCGGCCTCGTGGTCCCCGGCGTGGTGATCGAGGACGTCGCGACGACAGCGAAGACCCTCCCGCAGTTCCCGGAGCTGTGGACGACCCTCGCCGGATCGGTCTGACCCGTGTCGTGGTGGACGGACAGCGGCCTCGACGCCGACGGTGCTCTCGACGACTTCGACGGGTACGACGAGTCGGACGCGCGGGTGCGCCCGAACCCGAAGGGCACGAAGCCCCGGACCAAGAACAGGCCCGCCTACGAGAACGCAGAGATCGCGATGGTGCTCGGCGTCGACCGGGGTCGCTACACGGTGATGATCGGCGACGGGACGCCCGAGGAGCACGAGTTCACGGCGGCCCGGGCCCGCGAGCTGCGGCGCCAGGCGATCGTGGCCGGCGACCGCGTCGACGTGGTCGGGGACTCCAGCGGCGACGAGGGGACGCTCGCCCGCATCGTCCGCATCCGCGAGCGGTCGACCCTCCTCCGCCGCAGCGCCGACGACACCGATGCGATCGAGCGCGTGATCGTCGCCAACGCCGACCAGATGCTCTGCGTGGTGGCCGCCGCCGACCCCGAGCCCCGGACCCGGCTGGTCGACCGCTACCTGGTCGCCGCCTTCGACGCCGGGATCACTCCGATGCTCTGCATCACCAAGACCGACCTCGCGGACCCGGCCCCGTTCCTCCGCAACTTCGAGGGGCTCGACCTCCGCGTGTTCCTCTCGAGCCAGGACGAGCCGCCGGTCGACGAGATCGCCGACGCCCTCCTCGGCCACGAGACCGTGGTCGTCGGGCACTCCGGAGTCGGCAAGTCCACCCTCGTGAACAAGCTCGTCCCGGACGCGCACCGGGCCATCGGGCGCGTGAACACCGTGACGGGCCGCGGTCGGCACACCTCGTCCTCCACCGTCTCGCTCCGCGTGGAGCGCGGCGACCGGCACGGCTGGGTCATCGACACCCCCGGCGTCCGCTCGTTCGGACTCGGCCACGTGAACACCGACAACATCCTCGGCGCGTTCACGACCCTCGCCGTGATCGCCCGGGACTGCCCGCGCGGCTGCACGCACCTGCCCGACTCCCCCGACTGCGCCATCATCGAGGCGGTCGAGGGCGGACTGCTGGGCGCCAGCGGACCGGAGCGCCTCGACTCGCTCCAGCGCCTCCTGACCACCTTCGCCACGACCGACGGAAGCAGACGATGACCGACCTCTCCCCCCTCCCCGCCGAGGCGCGCCTCGCCGCCGGCGACTCCGCTCCGGAGTTCACGCTGCCGAACCAGGACGGCGAGCCCGTCTCGCTCGCGGACTACCGCGGACGGCGCGTCATCCTGTTCTTCTACCCCGAGGCCGACACCCCCGGCTGCACCACGGAGGCCTGCGACTTCCGCGACAACGGGGCGTCCCTCCGCGACTCCGGCTACGAGGTCCTCGGGATCTCGCGGGACGCCCCGGAGGCGCTGCGCCGCTGGGCCGACGCCCAGGGCATCGCGTACCCGCTGCTGAGCGACCCCGACATGACCGTGCACCGCGCGTACGCGGTGTGGGGCGAGAAGAGCCTCTACGGCAAGACCGTCGTCGGCGTGCTGCGCTCGACGTTCGTCGTCGGAGCCGAGGGAGCGCTCGAGTTCGCGCAGTACGGCGTCCGGGCGACCGGGCACGTGCAGGCGCTCCGCAAGAAGCTGAAGCTCGTCTGACCCCGGGGCGCGCGGTGCAGGTCATCGTGCGCCACCGGCTCTCGGGGTTCCGCTCGTCTGCGAGCATCTCTCATGTCGACGTGAGCGGCACCGCCCGGTGCCCCGTCGGGACGAGGGGTGGTCAGGGTGCGCTCGAATGCTCGCAGGACGACGGCCGCAGCGGCGATCGCGGTCGTGGCAGCTGTACTGGCGGGCTGCACGCCACCGGAGCCGGCGCTCACCGCCGCCAGGGTGCTGCAGGCGGTGTCCGTCGCCGTCTCGTCCGACGGGGGTGTCCGTGCGATCGAGGGGACGGCTCTCGCCGTCGGCGACGACCCGTCCGACACCTCGGCGACCACCACCGTCTACGATCCCCCCGAGGTCGCCGCCGACCTGCCGGTCCGTGTCCGGCCCTCGTGGCGCACCGCCGACGCCTCGGGCACCGATCCGGCCGACCTCGCCGGGCGCTCGGGTCGGATCGAGATCTCGCTCGCGGTGGAGAACCTGACGGTCCGGCCCGAGGAGGTCGCGTTCGACGCGGCCGGTCGTGCAGCCCGCCGCAGTGCACTCGTCGGCGCTCCGCTGACGATCGCAGCCTCCGCGGTCCTGCCGGGCGTCTCGCCGAGTCGCGTCGTCACCGAGAGCGAGTCGGGTGCCGTCACCAACGGCGTGCTCAGCCGTGACGAGCACGGAGACGCCGTCGTGCAGTGGGCCGCTCTCCTCGCTCCCCCGGGCGGTGGCGCGACGGCGACGCTGACCCTCGTCGCCGACGTCGCCGACTTCGCCGTCCCCGCCTTCGACCTGGCGGTCCAGCCCGGCCTGAGCACCGACCCGACCACCGAGGGGGCGCTGGGCGCCGCGTTCGACTCCTCCGACGCCTCGCCGCTCGCCCTCGAGCGCCGCACGATCGAGGTCGTCACCGCGGTGGACGACCTGCTGACGCAGGCCGGCACCACCGTCGCCGAGGTACGGGCCTCGCTCGACGCGACCTCCGAGACTCTCGGTGTCCGCACGGCCGAGGAGCTGCGGGCCGGCGCCGCCTCGACGGCGGCCTCGATGCAGAGCCTCTCCGGGCAGCTCGGCGCGCTCCGGGCGCAGCTGTCGTCGACGGTCTCGGGCACCGAGTCCGGCCTGCTGGCGCAGCTGTCCGAGGCGATCGACGCGGTGGACGCCATGCTGGGCGACACATCGGCCGCGGTGCCGCCGCCGACGGTCTCGGGCAGCGGATGCGGACTCGCCGTCGACGGCGGCCGCACCGGCTCGATCCACTCGGAGCTGCTACGGCTCACGGCCGAGCTCGACGCGTACGGGACCGCGGCCGAGTCCTGCCGCGACGAGGTCGTCGCGGCTCTCCGTGCTGCCGCGGGGCCGGCACAGCCCTCCGCCGAGACCTGCACGGCACCCTCGATGACCTGCTCCCTCGCCGCCTCCGCAGCCGCCGTCGACACCGTGCTGCTCGGGATGCTCGATCGCGGGCAGGACCTCGTCGACTCCCTGCAGCCGGAGCTGATGGACGGCGTGCAGGCCGGGTTCGCCGCACTCGCGAGCAGGGTGGACGCCGCGTCGGCCTCGGTGGACACCCTGGCCGACCCGGAGGGATCCGTCACCCGGGCGCTCGCCGCCCTGTCGGCGACGCTGGACGAGCTCGACGCGGACACCGCGGGCCTGGAGACGACGGTCGCCTCGGTCGGCGCCGCCGCCACGACCGCCCTGGACGAGCTCGGCACGCCGACCAGCACGGGGTCGCTGTCGGCGCAGAACCAGGAGCTGGCCGATCGGCTCTGCGAGCTGTCGCCGGCGACACAGTCCCCTGCTGCCGCACCCACGCCGACCGGGCGCCCGACGCGCGCACCCGTGGAGGTGACCCGGGGCTCCGTCGAGGAGCTCCGCGCCTACCTGACCGCGACGCCCTGCTCCGGCGCGGGCCGCCTCGACGCCCCCGACGGCTATCCGGCCCCCCTGGCCGACCGGCTGAGCGACCAGGTCCACGCGTGGACCGCCGTCGCCTCCACCGTCGGCAGCACCGGCGCGAGTGCCGACCTCGCCGCCCTGCGCGCCGCGCTCGCCACGGTCCGCAGCGGCATGGCCGAGGCCGGCGCGACGGCCGGCTCGGACGACGCACGCCTCACCGGCCTGCTCGCCTCCCTCCGCACCGGCGTCGACGCGCTGACCGCTCAGCGCGACGCCCTCGGCACCCGCATCGACGCTCTCGGCGCCCAGCAGGACGCTCTCGCACCGGCGATCCAGAAGGCGTTCGCCGAGACGGACACGGCCGCCGCCTCCGCGGTCACCGCACTCCTCGACGAGCAGGTGCGGCGGATCTCGACGCGCTCCGGCGCCGACGCCGACGCGGTCGTCGCGATGTTCGACCGGTCGGTCTCGAGCCTGCGCACGGCCTCCTCCGGCATCCGCTCCGACGGTGCAGCGACGGTGGACGCCGGGCACCGGGCTCTCCGCACCGCGGAGGCCCGGATCGGCGGGGCCGTCTCCGAGCGGACGCGCGCCTCCCTGGCCGGCATCGCGACGACGATCGACGCCTCGACCCGCGACACCGACGCGGCCGCCGCGCTCCTCGCCGCCGATCTGCACAAGGTGCTCCTGGACCTCGGCGACCGGACGGTCGGCGGCTCCGGCCTGCTCGGATCGATGACCACGAGTGCCGCGAAGGTCGGCACCGCCGACGTGCAGCTCGCCCTCGCCTCGCAGAGCGCACGGGGCTACGCCGCGGTGCGATCCGAGGACGTCTCGGGCATCCTGCTGGCGCAGGCCCAGGAGCGGGCCTCCCTCCGCGCCGGGGATGAGCTTCCCGCGTTCCACCTCGACCTGCCCGAGGGCACGCGGACCCGGACGGTCTACTCCTTCCGGATCGGGGACGAGCGATGACCCGCCTGGGCAGGCGCGCGGCGCAGCACCCCCGCACCGCCCGACGGACCACGATGCTGGTCGGCGGCGCCGTCGCCCTCCTCGGCGTCAGCGGTGCCCTCGTCTCCCTCCTGCCCCCGCAGTCCGCCCCGATGACGGAGGTCGCCGCTCTCCCGGTAGGCTTCTCGTGCGCCCGGGTGCCCGAGCAGCTGACGCTCGGGGTGGTGGTGTCGCTCAGCTCGGCTCCGGGCGAGGGCGCGGAGTGGAAGGACGCGGCGAACGGTGCCGTCGTCGCAGCGCACCGGTCAGCGATGGGCGGCTGCGAGATCGGTCTCGTCGCCGTCGACGACCACGGGACGCCCGAGGGTGCCCGCTCCGCCGTCGAGGAGCTGACGGGGCAGGGCGTGTCCGGCCTCGTCCTCGCGACCCACGGCACCCACACCGCTGCGGCCGTGGACGCCGCTCGGGCAGCGGGGACAGCGGCCGTCCTCCCGTACGGAGGCGGCCCCGCCCTGCCCAGCGACGGCGTCTGGTCCCTCGGACCCGACACCGCCTCGGCCGACGCGGCACTCGTGGAGGAGGCCGGCGGAGGCGCCCGGGTACTCCTCGTCGACACCGGTGGAGGCACCCCGACCGGTCTCTCGCCCGCCGCGACGGTGACCGCCGATCCGGGCGCCGCCGCGGACGTGTTCATCACCGCCGCCCGCCCGCACCTCGAGGGCGAGCTGGCGGTCGAGCGCGTCGTCGTGTCCGGCCCCGCCGCGGCGCAGGCGACGGCGGTCGCCGCTCTGCAGGCGGCGGGGGCGTCCGTCCCGATCCTGCTCACGCCCGACGCGCTGAGCCCCGCCTTCGCTCCCGCCCTGGCCGCGGCCGGAGGCACCCTCTCGGGAGATCTGACGACGATCGGCACGGATTCCGGCGACGCGGTCGCCCTCCGCGGCGACGAGCGCGGACGCGCGGCCTCCGCGTTCCTGGGGGCCGTGCGGATGACCGCCGACGATGCCGCGCGGGCGACCCTCCTCGGCGACCGTTCGTTCCGCGATCTCGCCGCGGTCGTGGACGCCCCCAGCCACGACGCCGTCGTGGCGCTCGTGCGAGCCGCGGCCGTCGCAGGCAGCAGGGAACCCTCGGCGGTCGCCGCCGCACTACGGGGATCCACGATCGGACCGGCGGACGGGCTCGCCGGTCCGCCGCTCGACTTCGGCGCCGCGCACGCTCTGGACGCCCCGGCACTCCCCCTCCACTCCTCGCCGCAGCGCCTCGGCCTGCGGCCCGCCGACCCGCCGCTGCTCTGGTTCGCCGGACAGCCCCGACCGTGAGCCCCCGGTGCGACTCCTCCTCGACCTCGACGGCACCCGCTCCGACATCGACCTCGGCCGCCACAACGACTCCGCGACACTCGGCGAGCTGATCGCCACCGCCACCGGGCACCGCCTCCCGCCCGGGACGGCCCTCGCCGTCGACACCGTCCTGCACCCTGTGGAGACCCGGCTGGCCGATCTGCTGCTGCTCGAGGGAACGCGGATCGCCCGCTCCCCCCTGCCCCGACCTGCCGCGGCCCGCGGGTGGACGGCCGTGCTGTCGGGCGGTCTCGGCGCGGGAGCCGTGGTCGAGATCCCGCGGGCCCGCGCGCTGATCGTGGGCCGCTCCCCGCACGCCGACGTCGTCCTCGACACGGCGAGCGCCTCCTGGGAGCACTTCTCGGTGACCCGCGAGGGCGACGGCCTGCGGGTGCACGACGCCGACAGCACCAACGGCACCCTGGTCGACGGCGTCTCCGCGACCGGGGGCGGGGTCCTCGTCTCCGACGCCGTGGTCGTGATCGCCGGTGGGGCGGCTCTCCGACTGCGCCCCGCGCCTCCCGAGCTCCTCGCGCCCGAGCCGGGGAGCACGGACAACGTCACCGCAACGGCGACCGTTCCCTTCAACCGGCCGCCGCGACCGGGACGTCCGGCGGCCGGCGAGGCGGTCGTCCCGCCGGCCCGCCTCGAGATCGCCTCCGCCACGACCTTCAGCGTGATCACCGTCGCCGCGCCGCTCGTCCTCGCCTTCGCGATGGTCCTCATCATGGGCGATGCGCGCTACGCCCTCTTCGCCGCGCTCAGCCCCGTGGCCGGGGTGGGCATGTGGTTCGAGCAGCGGCACCGGCACGCCCGAGCGACCCGGTCCGAGGAGCAGCGCTACGGCGAGGCGCTGCAGACGCTCCGCGACGACATCGCCCGTTCCGCGCGTGTCGAACGGGCCCGCCTCGAGGAGGACGCGCCCGACCCGGCGACGACGATCCGCCGGGCGGCGCTGCCCGCCACGTCGCTGTGGCAGCGGCGCGCGACCTCCGCCGATGTGCTCCGCCTGCACATCGGCGTCGGCGACGTCCCGTGGTCTCCCCCGCTCGATCAGCGCGGAGTGCCGCGGCTCGAGGAGGAGGTGCGCGCGATCCTCGCGGTGAGCGTCGTCCCGAGCGCGCCGGTGTCCATCGATCTCGCGGACTCGGGCGTCGTCGGGATCGTCGGCGACCGCGAGGGCGGCCTCGCTCTGGCGAGGAGCCTGCTCTGCCAGGCGGCGGTCCACTGCGGTCCGGCCGACCTGGCGATAGGGGTGTTCTGCGACCGGCGACGCGACTCCGACTGGAGCTGGGCCTCCTGGCTCCCCCACACGCGTCTGGCCGGGGGCGGACGCCGCCTCTCCGACCGGCGCGACCGCAGCTCCGAGCTCCTCCGCGCCCTCCGCGACGAGGACTCGCCGCGCGTGCTCCTGGTGCTCGACTCCGACGTGCTGACCGAGGGACGCGCCGCTCCGGCGCGCGAACTCCTCGGACTCGGCCGCGGCGAGCGCGAGGCGGCGACCCGGATCTCCGGCCTCGTCCTCGCGGCGTCGGAGGAGCAGCTCCCCGCCTCCTGCACGGTCGTCGTCCGGGTCGGAGCTGACGCCTCAGCGGTCCTCTCCCGGCCCGACGAGCGGATCACCGTCGAGGACGTGGTGCTCGCCGGTCTCGCCTCCTCCACGGCCGAGCGCTGTGCGCGCGACCTGGCGCGCTTCGAGGACCCGGAGCTCGTCACCGCGGGGGCGGCTCTCCCCGCGCTCGTGCGGCTGCCGCCGCTCCTGGGCGCCGATCGTCCGACCGCCGCGGACGTCCGGGGGTGGTGGTCGAGCGCCCGGGGCGTGCGCGCGCCCGTCGGCTCGTCCGAGCACGGTCCGCTCGTGCTCGATCTCGTCGCCGACGGCCCGCACGGCCTGGTCGGCGGCACCACGGGCTCGGGCAAGAGCGAGTTCCTGCGCTCCTTCGTGGCCGGCCTCGCGGCCTGGAACGATCCGACGCGCCTCACCTTCGTGCTCATCGACTTCAAGGGGGGTGCAGCGTTCGCGTCCTGCGAGCGGCTCCCGCACACGATCGGCACCATCAGCAACCTCGACGCCCAGCTCGCCGACCGCGCGCTGCGCTCGCTCGAGGCCGAGATGCGGCGTCGTCAGCGGCTCTTCGCCGCCGCCGGCGAGGGTGTCGACGACCTCGACGCGTACTGGGCCACCTCGCCGCCGGAGCCGATGCCGCGGCTCCTGCTCGTCGTCGACGAGTTCGCCGTTCTCGCGAAAGAGCATCCCGACGTCCTGACGTCCCTCGTGAGCGTCGCCGCGGTCGGCCGGACGCTCGGCGTGCACATGATCCTCGCCACCCAGCGTCCGGCCGGAGTGGTGAACGACGACATCCTCGCCAACACCAACCTCCGCGTCGCCCTCCGGGTGCAGAGCCGGGACGACTCCGCCGACGTGATCGGAGTCGCGAGCGCGGCCGGGATCTCCCGCTCCCAGACCGGCCGGGCGTATGTGAAGCGTGGCCAGAACGACATCTCGCCCGTCCAGACGGCGCTGGTCACCGGTCGAGCGGAGGCGGCGGCCGTCGAGGCGATCGAGGTCCGCCCGGTCGGACCCACGGGCGTCCCCGTCGAGGGCCCCTCCCCTGTCGCCGCCGACGAGACGGCCCCGACCGATCTCGACCTCCTGATCGACGCGGTGGTCGAGGCGGACGCCGCTTCGGGCTTCGGCCCTCCCCGCCCGATCTGGCCGGAGCCGCTCGAGGACGCCGTGGCCCTCAGCGGGTTCGGTGCGGAGGAGTCCGACCTCGGTCGCGTCGTCGGCGACGTCCTGCACGTCGCACTCTCGGACGACCCCGACCGGCAGCGCCGGTCGCCGACCGGCTGGGATCTGGGCGAGGGGAACCTGCTCCTCATCGGCATCCCCGGCAGCGGCACCAGCACGGCGCTCGCGTCGATCGCACTGACGGCCGCCCGTCATTTCCCCCCGGACGAGCTCGACCTCTACGTCCTCGATGCCGGTTCCCGCGACTCCGCCCCGCTCGCGCGACTCCCGCACACCGTCTCCTACGCCGGAGCAGGTGGCGGATCCCACGAGAAGCAGACCCGGTTCCTCCGTCACCTGCGCGACGAGGTGCGCCGGCGCCGAGCATCGCCCGGGGGCCACCGGCGTGCGCTGGTGCTCATCGACGGACTCGCGACTCTGAAGGACGAGTTCCAGGACTGGGAGGGCCTGGCTCTGATGGAGGCGTTCGCCCACGCCTACGCCGACGGACCGGAGCTCGGCCTGCACTTCGCGGTGACGAGCACCCGGGCGAGGGCTATCCCCTCGGTGATGGAGGAGGTCACGACGCAGAAGTGGCTGTTCCGCCTCGCCGACCCGCAGGACTACGCCGCCGCCGGGGTGAAGCCGGTGCAGGCGCCGGCAGCGGTGCCGGGGCGCTGCGTCATCACCTCGTCGCTCCTGCAGACGCAGGTCGCGACTCCGAGGGCCGGTCTCGACGACGCGATCGCCGAGCTCGCGGCCGCCTGGCCGGATGCGCGCGGCAGGACGAGCACGGTCGGCACGCTTCCCGACAGGGTCGCCGTGAGCGCACTCGGGATCGAGGCCCGCTTCGATCGCGAGCCGTGGCTGCTCCCGATCGGCCTCGGCGAGTCGGACCTCGCCCCGCTGGCGTTCCAGGTCTTCGAGGGCGAGCACGTCGTCATCGCCGGACCCGCCCGATCGGGCAAGTCGACCGTGCTGCTCGCCCTGGCCGAGGCGGCGCGGACCGCCGGCTCGATCGCCGTCTGGGGAGTGTGCGATCGACGCTCCCCGCTGAGGGGCGCGGACCTCGACCGACTCGCCGTGGGCGCGGAGGAGCTCCGCACCCTCCTCGCGTCGCTGTCGACGGAGGAGGGCCCCGTGCTGCTCCTCCTCGACGACGCCGAACGCTGGGACGACACCGACCAGGCGCTGATGAGGCTGGTCTCGTCGGGTCGCCCGGGACTCTGCGTCGTGCTGGCCGGCCGGTCGAGCGAGCTCCGCAGCCATTTCGGGAACTGGACGAAGAAGGCGGCGGCCTCCCGCTCCGTGCTGCTGCTCCAGCCCGACGTCGACAACGACGGCACTCTCCTCGGCGCGCGGATCCCGCGGCGCTTCCCCGTCCCGCCCACGGTGGGCCGGGGCTTCGTCAGCCTCGACGGCGAGATCCACTTCGTGCAGTCGGTCTCGCCGACGCCGGCGGACGGCGGCTGATCAGCGCCCTCGGGCGGGTGATCGCGCCTCCGCCACCGAGTCGATCGGCGCGTCCTCCTCGAGAGCGCTCCGATCACTCCGAGACGCACCGATGGAGGTGCGCGGAAGAAGGAGCGCGGCGACGACGAGCACGTCCCGCCCCCGCTCGCCGGAGCACGCAGGGGCGGGACGGCCGGTCAGCTCCCTCCGCCGGCGGCGAAGATGTTCTGCGAGATCGTCGCCAGCTGGCTGCGCATCTCCTCGAGCTCCTGCTTGGCCTTCTCGAGGGCCGACTTCGTCTCCGGCCAGGTCGACGAGCGGAACTGCGAGGCCAGCGGACCGTCCCAGACGTTCGGGTCGGACAGTGTCCGCCCCTGTGCGTCGAGGCGGCTGATCTGATCGGCGAGGCCGCCGTTGACGATCGACTGGATCTGCTGGATCGCGGACTTCGCCTCGTCGGTCGAGAGAACACGTGACATGGATCACACCTTTCTACCCCTGCGGACGGGACCGTCCCGCCCGCTCCCCACTCCACCGTCGTTTCATGAGGATGTCTCGTCATGGTAGAAGGCAAGACAGCACAAACGGCTCGCGTGGCGTCGACGGCTCGACACTGGCGCGGGAGGTCGACTCACTCGCGAGTGGTGATCGCGAAGGGACTGCTCGAGAGGTCCGAGAACGCGCCCACTCGGGCGCGCAGCTCGCAGGACGGAGTCACCGTGAGGGCGGTCACCGTCAGCCCGTCGGACGACACGGCGACCGCGCCGCTGCAGCCGTCGCTGAACCGCACGCCCTCCACTCCGCCCGCGATCGCGTCGAGCATGCTGCTTGCCGGCGCGGACGACGGCGTCGCGAGCAGGGGGTTCACGGGGTCGGCCCCGCTCGGCCAGACCGGCACCAGCGTCACCGGCAGCGGGATCCGGCCGACCGTCCGCGCGGGAGTCTCGATCCGCACATCCCGCAGCCGCTGCACGGGATACGCCGTCCCGGTGACCGCAGGGTCGGCCACGGCCCGTGCCGTCGCAGACGCTGCCGCCGCCAGCCACCCGTCCAGGGCGCTCTGCTCGGCCACCGCGATCGGCACGGTCGCCGTGACGTCGACGATCCCCTGCGCCGGGACGTGCAGGTCCGTCAGGCTCCAACCGCAGCCGACCCCGACTCCGGTGACGCTCGGCCGGTTGCGCACCGCCGTCACTCCGGACCAGCTGGCCGCGGGGCACGCCGCCGCGGCGTCCGGGCCCGGCAGCACCTCGAGGAAGGACCCCGAGAGGGGCGCGCTCTGGGCGGAGTAGGAGATCTCGACGACCACGGCCCGTCGCTCCGCGTCCCAGGTGGCCGATCGCGTCACTCCGAGGCCCGTCGGCAGCGGCCGGTCCTGCTGCCGGGCCGACAGGTCGGCATCCGGTGCCGAGGCCCGTGCTCCGCCGCCGCGCGGCAGGACGGCGAGGAGCACCGCCCCGATGAGCAGGACGCCGGCGCCGAGGGCGGCGAGGATCATCCGCAGACGTCCGCCGCGCCCCCGCCGAGCTGGAGCCTCGAACGGCCGTTCCGCCAGGCGCAGCTCGCGGCGCGGCACCGGGCGGAGCACGGTCGCCTGCGACGACGGGCCGAGCTCGGGAGCGGGCCCCTCCTCCACCGGCTCCGACGACATCTCCACCGCCATCCCGCGGAGGACCGTGCCCGGGCGCTCGGCCTCCTCGAACTCCGCCGCGCCCGCCGCGAGCGGCAGCGCCGGCAGCCCGGCCAGCGCCGGGGAGAGGCGTCGCAGGATCCCCGCCGCCTCCGCAGCCGTCGGCCGCGACGCCGGATCCTTCGCGAGCATCCGGTCCAGGAGCGACGCGAGCCGCGGCGGCAGCTCCAGCGGCGGCGGGAGCATCGCGACATGCCGGTAGGCGACCGCGACGTCGGCGCCGGGGCCCGCGAAGGGGGTCCGGCCGCACAGCAGCTCGTAGAGCAGGATCCCCGTCGAGTAGACGTCGCTCGGCGGGCCGGCCGCTCCGGTGGCGAGCATCTCGGGCGAGAGGTACTCCGGCGTCCCGATGACACCCGTCGTCGCGCGCGGCCCCTCGGCGACCACGTGAGCGATGCCGAAGTCGGAGACGCGGACGGCGGAGCCCGCATCGTCCGCACCCTCCGCGAGCAGGACGTTGTCGGGCTTCACGTCCCGGTGGACCGTGCCGATCGCATGCGCGGCGGCGAGAGCGTCGAGGATCGAGGCCGCCACGGGCAGCGCATCGACCGCCGGGAGGGTGCCCTCGTCCCGCAGCAGCTCCCGCAGCGATCCGCCGCCGACGAGCTCCATCACGATCCCGAGCGTCTCCCCCTCCACGACGAGGTCGAGCACCTCCACGACGTGCGGGTGTCGCAGACGGGTGAGCACCGACCTCTCACGGACGAACCGCTCGACCAGGCCCGCGTCGTGCACGTGCTCACTTCGGAGGAGCTTCGCCGCGCGGTCCGGCCCCTGCGCGTCGGCGACGCGCCACACCTCGCCCGCGGCGCCCGAGCCGATCCGCTCGAGCAGGCGGTAGCGCGCCCCCAACGGATCCCCGGCACTCCTCGCCATGCCGCCTCCCGATCTGAGCTTCCGTCGTCTTCGAGAGGAAACATAGCGGAGACCGCTCGGGCGGATCAGCGGTGGCGCATCGGCCTGATCAGAACCCCTCGTTGGCGCGCGGTGCGTAGTCGGCGCCCAGCGCCTCCAGCTCGTCGGCGGTCAGCTCCACGTCCAGCGACGCGACCGCGTCGTCGAGGTGGTGGAGCTTCGTGGCTCCGACGATCGGAGCGGTGACCGCCTCCTGCTGCCGGACCCAGGCGAGCGCCACCTGCGCAAGTGGCACGCCGCGCTGCTCGGCGATGCGTGCGACGGTCGCGACGGTCCGCCGGTCGGCCTCCTCCTGCTGGCGGTAGAGGGTGCCGCCGAAGACGTCGGTCTCGGTGCGCGCCGTGGTCTCGTCCCAGTCGCGGGTGAGCCGGCCCCGGGCGAGCGGCGACCACGGGATCACGCCGACTCCCTGGTCGACGCAGAAGGGGTGCAGCTCGCGCTCGTCCTCGCGCTGGATCAGGTTGTACTGGTCCTGCATCGAGACGAACCGCGTCCAGCCGCCCAGATCCGCGGTGTACTGCGCCTTCGCGAACTGCCACGCCCACATGCTCGAGGCGCCGATGTAGCGCGCCCTGCCCGAGCGGACGACGTCGTGGAGCGTCTCCATCGTCTCCTCGATCGGCGTCTCGGGGTCCCAGCGGTGGATCTGGTAGAGGTCGACGTAGTCCGTGCCGAGACGCCGGAGGCTGTCGTCGATCGCGCTGAGGATGTGCCGCCGCGAGAGGCCGCCGCCGTTGGGGCCGGGGCGCATCCGCCCGTGGACCTTCGTGGCGATCACGACCTCCTCGCGGACCGCGAAGTCCGCGAGCGCCCGGCCGACGAACTCCTCGCTCGTGCCGTCGGAATAGACGTCCGCCGTGTCGAACGTGGTGATCCCCAGGTCCAGCGCCCGCCGGAGGAAGGTCCGCGACTCCTCCTCACCCATGCTCCAGCCGTGGGCCCCGCGGTCGGGAGCGCCGAAGCTCATGCAGCCGAGGACGATCGAGGAGATCTGCAGGCCGCTGGAGCCGAGTCGGGTGGAGTCCATGCGCGTCGCTTCCGTGTCGAGGAGGGGGTCCCTCCAGCGTCGCACCCGCGAGCGGCGGCGCGCCAGCCGTCCGACTACACGGTCGGATCGCGACGAGTGGCGGCGACCACGCTCGGGAGGAACAGCGCGACGACGGCCACCACGGCCGGCGCCAGCAGCGCCCAGCCGATGTCGGGCACGGCGTACTGGCCCTGGAAGGCGCCGAGCGCCACGGCCATCATCACCAGCTGGATCGTCAGCGCCGACGCGCGCATCCAGCCACGCCGTCGCACGGCGCCGAGCGTCGTCGCGGCGGCCCAGCACACGGCGATCAGCGCGAGGACGACGATGGCGATCCCTCCGCCGACCGTGTCGGCCCGGGTCGTCAGCAGCTCGAGCACGAGCCACGCCGCGACCCCGGCGACGACGAGCGTCTCGAGGGCCAGGACCGCGATCAGCACTACCAGACCGAGCGGCCGGGAGGCGGTCGGGCGGGGTCCGCGGGACCCGTTCGCGTCAGCGGTCACAGGCACATCCCATCCAGGACTCTTGATTCGGGCTCATCCCCGTGACAGGCTAGTCCAGTTCGTTTCACCGCTCACAGGGTCGTGGGTTTCCGCCGATGTGAACATCCGATCCCGCCGCGCCGTCAGGCAAGGGGGCGAGCCGGATGACCAGCACTGGAGCCGGGTGGCCGACGCAGTGCTCGCGCATCGCGTCGAGTGCACCGGCAAGAACCGAGCGTTCTCCCGTCCACCACCCCGATTCACCCCGCGCTCCAGCACGGGGCCTCGTGGCGTGCGCCGGTGAGGGCGCGGAGGTCGAGTACTGGTCGGGATCGTCGGCGTGGATCGATCATCCCACCCGAACACTGCGTGGTTCCTCCACGCACGCCTTCACACAAGGAGCACCCGCATGGACTGGCGCGACAAGGCCGCTTGCCTCACCGCAGACCCCGAGCTTTTCTTCCCGGTCGGCAACACCGGCCCGGCCGTGGACCAGATCGAGAAGGCGAAGTCGGTGTGCGCACGCTGCACCGTCACCGAGGTCTGCCTCCAGTACGCCCTCGAGACCGGCCAGGACTCGGGCGTGTGGGGCGGCCTCAGCGAGGACGAGCGTCGCGCCCTGAAGCGCCGCGCCGCCCGCGCACGCCGCGCCTCCTAGGCGCACGAGCCGCTCGGCGGCACGAACGACCCCGACCCCCGTCGCCTCTCGGCAGCGGGGGTCGCGTCGTCTCCGGCTTCAGGAGCGGGCGCGCTCCAGCCATCGCAGCGGCACCTCGATGGTGACCTCGGTGCCGCGCCCGACCAGCGTGTGCCAGTCGATGGTGCCGCCGAGCTCGCCCTGGATGAGCGTGCGCACGATCTGCGTGCCCAGGCCCGATCCGACCTTGCCCTCCGGCAGCCCGACGCCCGTGTCGCGCACCTTCACCGTGAGCTCGTCATCGCTGCGCGAGGCGACGATCTCCACGTCGCCCTCCCGTCCGGCCAGGCCGTGCTCGACGGCGTTGGTGACCAGCTCGGTCAGGGCGAGGGCGAGCGGAGTCGCGTACTCGCTGGGCAGATTGCCGAAGCTCCCCGTCAGCTTCGGGTGCACCGTGGTGTTGTGGGTCGAGGCGACCTCGGCGATCAGCAGCAGCACCCGGTCGAAGACCGCGTCGAAGTCGACGTTCTGGTTCAGCCCCTCCGAGAGCGTGTCGTGCACGACCGCGATGGCGGCGACGCGGCGCATCGCCTGCGTGAGCGCCTCCCGGGCGAGGTCGGAGTGGGTGCGCCTGGCCTGGATCCGCAGCAGCGAGGCCACGGTCTGCAGGTTGTTCTTCACGCGGTGGTGGATCTCGCGGATCGTCGCGTCCTTGGTGATGAGCTCCCGCTCCTGGTGGCGCAGCTCCGTCACGTCGCGGCACAGGACGACGGCGCCGACCCGCTCGCCGCGGTCGCGGATCGGGATCGCGCGCAGCGACACCGTCACTCCGCGGGCCTCGATGTCGGTGCGCCACGGCGCCCGGCCGGTCACGACCAGCGGGAGCGACTCGTCGATGACGACCTTCCCCGCGATCAGCTTCGTGGTGACCTCGGCGAGCGACTCCCCCTCGAGCTCGTCGGCGAAGCCGATGCGGTTGAACGCCGAGAGGGCGTTGGGGCTCGCGAACGTGGTGACGCCGTCGACGTCCAAGCGGATCAGTCCGTCGGACGCGCGCGGCGCCCCGCGACGAGGACCGGTCGGCGCGCCCAGGTCCGGGAAGTCGCCCGAGGCGATCATCGAGAAGAGGTCGTTCGCGCAGTCGTTGAACGTCAGCTCCTGCCGGCTCGGCGTGCGCGTCTCGCTGAGGTTGGTGTGGCGCGTGACGACCGCGATGGGGCGGTCCGTCGTCCCGCCGTCGGAGGCCCCCAGGCGGCGCAGGACGGGCACCGCGCGCACGCGGGTGGGCGTCTCCTCGAACCAGTCCGGGGCGGAGGTGTCGACGATCCGCGCGGTCTCGAACGCCTCGACGACCTGGGCGCGCCACTCCGACTTGATCCTCTGCCCGACGAAGTCGCGGTAGAAGAGCGTCGCCGCGCTGCTGGGGCGCGCGTGGGCGACGGCGACGAAGCTGTCGTCGGCCGTGGGCACCCAGAGCACGATGTCGGCGAAGGCCAGGTCGGCGAGCAGCTGCAGGTCGCCGACGAGCAGGTGCAGCCATTCGACGTCCGCTTCGTCGGATCGGCCGTGGGAGAGGACGAGGTCACTGAGGGTCGACACCCGACAAGCCTAGGGCGCGGCCGGGCGGCGCACGCCGGGCTCGCTGTCCACAGCTCGGGACGGCCGACGATTATCCACAGTCTGCGCCCCTGCCTTCCATGAGCATCCCTCGACTGCTTCGATGAGGTCGTCCTCGCGTGCCGACCCAGCGCGCCCCGCCCGTCGAGCAGAGAGGTGACCCGGACCCGTGAACAGCTCGTCCTGCCCCAGGAGATCGCCGCATGAGCCTTCCCCTCCACGCCTTCGACTACCGCACCCTCCCCCTCGATCCCGAGGCGGCCGTGGAGCGGCTCACCCTCGCGGAGTTCTTCGCCCCGCAGCCTGCGACCCGCGCGGAGCTGCCCGAACCGGAGCCCCTGCTCGCCCGGCTCACGCACCTCGTGATCGAGATCCTGGAGGGCTCGCGCGAGATCGACCAGATCGCGCGGTGGCTGAGCGACGAGGTCTACCACCACCTGCAGAAGCGGGTCGTGCTCGCGGCCCGCGCCCGCAGCCTGCGGAAGCGGACGGCGCAGCGCGTCCCGTTCACGGTCGGACGGGTGATCGTCACGGAGCCGCGGGACGGTGTCGTCGAGGGAGTCGTGCTGGTGCATCACCGCGCACGGAGCCGGGCCGTCGCGATCCGGCTCGAGGGCACGGACGCGCGCTGGCGTGCCACCGCGATCAACGTGCTGTGAGGAGCGGGTCAGCGCTCCCGGACGGCCGCACCGGCCGGGAGCACGATCTCCACTCCCCTGTCGCGCAGGGCCTCCTCGAGCTCCGGGGGCGGCGGTGACGAGATGATCCGCGCGATCGAGCTCCGCGACCTCCTCAGGGACGGCTTCACCGCCGCCGACTACGACCACATCGGCGGACTCCCTCCCCAGCCCGGCTCGCAAGCGGTGTGCGCAGCGGTGGAGTCGGCGCTCGAGGCCTGCTGCGTCCCCGGGCTCGTCCTCGAGACGGACCGGCCGACGACGATCGGCCTCGGCGACACCTTCGCCGGCGGCTTCGTCTCGGCCCTCGCGCGCGGCGAGTCCTGACGGCGGGCGAGGCGGGCTCCGAGCCTCCGCAGGAACGCCGACGGCCCCGGACACCCGCTGCTGCGGGACCGGGGCCGTCGGCGTCGTCCGGGGAGGACTCAGCGGCGCTTGGACTGCGCGCGCCGCTCCTCGCGGTTGGCGGGGGCGTCCGAGCCGCCCGGCTTCTGGCCGAAGGCGCCGGTCGTCGGAGTCTCCTCCGCCTCGCCCTCGGGAAGCGCCTTGCGGGCCTCCTCGGCGCGGGCCTTCGCGGTGGCCGCCTGCTGCACCTTTCCGCGCTGGTCGCGGACCTCGACGCCGCCGGTGTCGCTCGGGGCCGAGTAGCTGAGCTTCTCGGCCGGAGCGACCGGCTGAGCGAGGCCCTTGGCCGCGACTCCGGCGACCTCGCCCTGCTTCTGGGTCACCTCGACCTCGAGGTTGAAGAGGAAGCCGACGGTCTCCTCGCGGATCTGCCCCATCATCTGCTGGAACAGGGCGAAGCCCTCGCGCTGGTACTCGACCAACGGATCGCGCTGGGCCATCGCGCGCAGGCCGATGCCGTCCTTGAGGTAGTCCATCTCGTAGAGGTGGTCGCGCCAGCGGCGGTCGATCACCGAGAGCACGACACGGCGCTCGAGCTCGCGCATGGCGGGAGAGCCCAGCTGCTCCTCGCGGCGCTGGTAGGCGAGCTGCGCGTCCGAGAGGATCTCGCGGCGCATGAACTCCTTGTTGATGCGGCCGCGGCTGCCCGCCTCCTGCACCACCTCGTCGATGGTGAGGCTGATCGGGTACAGCGTCTTCAGCTCGGTCCAGAGGGCGTCGAAGTCCCAGTCGTCGCCGTTGCCGTCGCCGGTGTGCACCTCGAGGATCTCGTCGATCACGTCGACGAGGAACTTCTGGGTGCGCTCGTGCAGGTCGTCGCCCTCGAGGATGTGGCGGCGGTCCGAGTAGATCGCCTCGCGCTGGCGGTTGAGGACGTCGTCGTACTTGAGGACGTTCTTGCGGATCTCGGCGTTGCGGGCCTCGACCTGCGACTGGGCGCTGCGGATGGCGCGCGAGACGACCTTCGACTCGATGGCGATGTCGTCCGGGACGTTGCCGCGGCCCATGAGCGCCTCGGCGGCGCCGGAGTTGAACAGGCGCATGAGGTCGTCGGTGAGCGAGAGGTAGAAGCGGCTCTCCCCCGGGTCGCCCTGGCGGCCCGAGCGTCCGCGGAGCTGGTTGTCGATGCGGCGCGACTCGTGGCGCTCGGTGCCGAGCACGTAGAGGCCGCCGGCGGCCTGGACCTTCTCGGCCTCCTCGCCCACCTTCTCCTTGACGGCGGCGAAGACCTCGTCCCACGCGGCCTCGTACTCCTCCGGGGTCTCGGAGGGGTTCAGGCCCTTGGCCGTCATCTCGGAGACCGCGAGGAACTCGGCGTTGCCGCCGAGCATGATGTCGGTGCCTCGACCGGCCATGTTGGTCGCGACGGTCACGGCGCCGAGGCGGCCGGCCTGGGCGACGATGGCCGCCTCCCGCGCGTGGTTCTTGGCGTTCAGGACCTCGTGGCGCACGCCCTTCTTGGCGAGCAGGCGCGAGAGGTACTCGCTCTTCTCGACGCTGGTCGTGCCGACGAGGACCGGCTGCCCGGCCGCGTGGCGCTCCGCGATGTCCTCGACGACCTGGGCGAACTTGACCTGCTCGTTCTTGTAGACGAGGTCGGCGTTGTCGATCCGCTGCATCTTGCGGTTCGTCGGGATCGGGACGACGCCGAGCTTGTAGGTCGACATGAACTCGGCGGCCTCGGTCTCGGCCGTTCCGGTCATGCCGGAGAGCTTCGCGTAGAGGCGGAAGTAGTTCTGGAGCGTGACGGTGGCCAGTGTCTGGTTCTCGGCCTTGACCTGCACGCCCTCCTTCGCCTCGATGGCCTGGTGGATGCCCTCGTTGTAGCGGCGTCCGGCCAGGATGCGGCCGGTGTGCTCGTCGACGATCAGGACCTCGCCGTTCAGCACGACGTAGTCCTTGTCCTTCTTGAACAGCGCGCGCGCCTTGATGGCGTTGTTGAGGAACGAGATCAGCGGGGTGTTCGCCGACTCGTAGAGGTTGTCGATGCCGAGGTAGTCCTCGACCTTCTCGATGCCGGGCTCGAGGACGCCGACGGTGCGCTTCTTCTCGTCGACCTCGAAGTCCTCGCCCTCGTCGAGGCGCTTGGCGAGGTTGGCGAACTCCGCGAACCAGCGGTTCGCCTCGCCCGACGCCGGTCCGGAGATGATCAGCGGGGTGCGGGCCTCGTCGATGAGGATCGAGTCGACCTCGTCGACGATGGCGTAGAAGTGGCCGCGCTGGACCATGTCCTGCGCCTGCCACGCCATGTTGTCGCGGAGGTAGTCGAAGCCGAACTCGTTGTTCGTGCCGTAGGTGATGTCGGCCGAGTACTGCTCGCGGCGCTGCTCCGGGGTCTGGCCCGAGAGGATCACTCCGGTCGTCATGCCGAGGGCGCGGAACACGCGCCCCATCAGCTCGGACTGGTACGACGCGAGGAAGTCGTTGACCGTGACGATGTGCACGCCGCGGCTGGCGATCGCGTTGAGGTAGGCCGGGAGGGTCGCGACCAGCGTCTTGCCCTCTCCGGTCTTCATCTCGGCGATGTTGCCCAGGTGCAGGGCGGCGCCGCCCATGAGCTGCACGTCGAAGTGGCGGAGGCCGAGCGTCCGGCGCGAGGCCTCGCGGACGGCGGCGAACGCCTCCGGCAGCAGGTCGTCGAGGGACTCGCCGTTCGAGTAGCGCTCGCGCAGCTCGACGGTCTCGTTCTTCAGCTCCTCGTCGCTGAGGTGCGTGAAGTCCTCTTCGAGGGCGTTGACGGCCTTCGCGTAGTTCTCGAGGCGGCGGATGACCCGCCCCTCCCCGACGCGAAGGACCTTTTCGAGGACAGAGGCCACGGGGTACTCCAAAAAAGTAGAAGACAGGAGTCGCGCGCCGGAGCGCGGACCGCGACCAGCCTAGCCGGGGCGGGCGGCGAGCGGTCGGGGCGACGCGTCCGCCCTGGGCGGACTCCCTGCCTGGGCACGGGGAGGGCCCCGGAGCGGATGCTCCGGGGCCCGGGGTCGGATCTCAGCCGGCGGCCTGCTCGGCGAGCTCGTCGGCCTCGTCGCCGAGGCCGATGACGCCGTAGTCCCAGCCCTTGCGGCGGTAGACCACGCTCGGGCGGTTCGTGTCGGAGTCGATGAAGAGGTAGAAGTCGTGTCCGACCAGCTCCATGTAGTCGACGGCGTCGTCGACGGTCATCGAGACGGAGGCGAAGACCTTCTTGCGGATGACGACGGGGCAGTACGGCTCCTCGACCTCGTCCTCCACCGGCTCCGGCGCCTCCTGCACGGGGATGACGCCCGTGCTCAGCTGCTCCAGCACCGCCGCGTCGGCCGGCTGGATGGCGACGACGCTGAAGTCGTCGGCGGCCGCGTCGCGGAGCGAGGTCGGCCGATGCTGGCCCCGATGGACCTTCTTCCGGTCCTTGGCGCGTCTCACCCGTTCGAGCAGCCGGCCGATGGCGACGTCGAACGCCGCGTACTTGTCGGCTCCGCTCGCCTCGGCCCGGACCACGGGCCCCTTGCCGATCAGCGTCAGCTCCACGCGGTCGCCGCCGGCCGAGCCCTTGCCCTCGGCGTGCCTGCTCGCCTTGATCTCGAGTGCGAGAGCACGATCGGCGAGGTGCGCCACCTTGTCCGACTTCTCCGTCGCGTACGCGCGGAAGCGATCGGTGATGTCGATGTTGCGTCCTGTGATGTCGATGTCCATGACAACCTCCCAGTCGAGTACGGCGTGCCGCCTTTCTCCGGGGCGGACCGTTCACGCCGTGCCCCCACCGTAGACCCCGGCCACCGGATCGTCACCGGGAGTTCATCCGGATTCTGCTGCTACGTTCCCTCCTCGTTGCGAGGTGCCGGCCAGGGCCGCCGCGGCCCGGACCGTCCCGCCGGCCGCACGCACGGCGCGCCGGAGCTCGAGCAGGGTCGCGCCGGAGGTGACCACGTCGTCGACGAGGACCACCGGCGGCCACGACGAGAGCGGACGGCGGGCGCGGAACGCCCCGTCGAGGTTGCCGCGCCGCTCGACGCGGCCGAGCCCGACCTGGTCGCGGACCATCCGCGACCGCCGGAGAGGACGCGCCGCCCGCCCTCCCGCCGCGGCGACCAGCTGCGCGACGGGATCGGCGCCCCGCCGCACGCGGCCGAGCCAGGAGCCGGGCGGGACGACCAGGATCGCGGGGCTGCCGGCGAGCGCCGCGCCGAGAGCGGGACGCAGCAGCGCGCCGAGCGGGGCGAGGCTGGCCGTGCGGCCCTCCTCCTTCAGCGCGACGACGAGGCGGCGCACCGTGCCCTCGTACGGGGCACCGGTGACGACGAGGAGCGGATCGTCCGGCGGTCCGACGACGCGGGTCAGCAGGCAGGCCGAGGCGGCCGCGTCGGCCGAGCAGTCCGGACAGGGCGCCCGGCTCGTCGGCTCTCCGCAGGCGGGGCACTCCAGCGGGAGGAGGACGGCGAGGGCGTCGAGCAGGTGATCGGAGAGCATGCCTCCACGTTCGCCGTCCGGGCCGCGGCGCGGTGGGTGGATCCGTCGGATCGGGACGATCCGCCCGCCCGACGCGCCTGGGGAGGAGCATCCGGGGAGCGCCGTCGTCGACAGGGCTCGTCGTCGCCGACAGGACCCGTCAGGACCCCATGCCGGTCTGCGTCGCGAGCAGCCGGATGTCCGTCGCGGTCGTCTGCCAGGCCGAGCCCCGTTGCTGCCGGAGCTCCCCGCCCTCGGCGAGGATGCGGACCTGGGTCGAGGTGTTGCCCGCGGCGATCTGGACCGTGCCTGTCGTCGTGCCGAGCGCCGTGGCGCCTCCGCCGAGCAGGTTCATCGTGACGGCGTCCTCCCCCGTCGAGCCGCGCACGACCGACACCACGTCGAGCTCGTCCGTCCAGGCCGCGGCGACCGCGGTCCCCAGGGTCGAGCGGAGGACGACCGGCTCGCCGACCGCCACCGGGTCGCCGTCCCGTGAGCGGGTGATGCCGGCCACCAGCACCGTGGCCTGCTGCCCGTCCTGGGCGAGCGCCAGCATCCGGGTGCCGTCGCGCGACACGGCGATCGAGGCGAGCGACTCGACCTCGCTCCAGGCCGTCGCGACCTGCATCGAGCGCGAGCCGTCCGCGGAGTACGCCACCAGCTGCCCGGGCGAGGCCGACGGCACCGACCAGACGTACCCGAGCGGATCGATGGACGGCGCGACGAGGCCCGACCGCGCGTCGAGGAGGACGTCGGCACCGTCGGGCTCCACGAGGCTCACGCCCGCGGCGGTGAGCACGGCGGCCGATGCGTCCGAGTCGGCCCCGCGCTGCTCGCCGAGGACCGCGGCCCGCGGCTGCAGCGCCTCGATCCGATCCGAGATCCCGAGGCCGGCCAGCCCGGAGGAGCCGAGGAATCCGAAGGCGTCGTCGGTCAGCACGAGCGGCCGGGTGTCGACGCGGGGCGAGGTCGGCAGGCCGGTGACCTCGGAGGGGACGTCGATCGGGTTCTGCTCGACCGAGAGCGCGACTCCGGTGACGTTCGAGACGTTCGCGAGGCTCCGGTTCAGCTGCAGGGCCATCAGCCGCCACTGCGCCGGATCGGCCTCGAGAGCGGCCGGGTTCAGGTCGACCACGGCGCGCTGCGACTCGACCGGGACGGTCTCGGCCGCCAGCGTCGTCCCGGTCGGGAAGGCCGACACGACGGCGGCGGAGTCCCGCAGCCACGGCGTGGGGCCGCGCAGCAGCTCGGTGACGATCGTGGTGCTGGTGGAGCTGTCGGCGCGCGAGGCGAACCAGCGCAGGTCCGGCACGAGGTACTGGTATCCGGGGTCGAAGAAGTAGAGCGCGTGCGTCGAGAAGACCTGCTCGAAGGTGGTGCGGTCGATCACCACGCCGCTCGGCGGCGCGCTGATGCGCCACTCGCCGTTCTCCTGGACGAAGCCGTAGTCGAGGGTCAGGCCGGCCGTGGTGGCGACGTCGGTGTAGACGCCGGTCGCGTCGACCTCGGCGACGGGCGTGATCGTCAGCGAGAGCGTGGATCCCGACTGCGGCGAGGCGGAGCGCTGGCCCTCGTCGACCGTCACGTGCTCGCCCGGCGTCCAGTCGGCTCCGGTGGAGAGGAACTCGCGGGCGATCTTGTAGTTGTTCTGCGGGCTCGACGCGGCGTCGATGAAGCCGGTCAGGATGTCGCGCTGCGACGCACCGACGGCGGGTCCCGACGGGAGGAAGTCGTACTGGAGGTCCTGCGGCGCGGTGTCGGGCCGTCCGACTCCGACGTCGCCGTCCCGCGGGATGCCGGCGCACCCGGCCAGCCCGAACGCGAGCAGCGCGGCGGCCGCGACGGCGCGGAGGACGCCGCGCCTCACGGGAGCACCCCCGCGGCCCCGACCGGAGGAGCCTGCAGCGGAGGGAGGACGATCGGGCCGCTGTAGGCCTGCTCGCCCGCGTCGACCGGGGGCAGCGGGAGCGGCGAGGCCTCGATCCGCTCGCCGCGGTGCCGGGGCACGGTCAGGCGGAAGCAGGCGCCGCGATCGGGCACGGACCAGACCTGCAGCCAGCCGTGGTGCAGGGCGGTGTCCTCCTGCGCGATGGAAAGGCCGAGGCCGGTGCCGCCGAGCGTGCGGCGGCGGGACGGGTCGGCGCGCCAGAAGCGGTCGAAGACGCGCACCACCTCCTCGCTGCTCATGCCGTGCCCGTAGTCGCGCACCGCGAGGGCGACCGCGCTGGCGTTGCTGTCGACGGTGACGACGACCTCGCGGCCGTCGCCGTGCTCGATCGCGTTGCCCAGCAGGTTGCGGACGATCCGGCGGATGCGGCGCGGATCGAGGTCGGCGTCGAAGTAGCCGCCCGGGGCGGAGAGAGTGAGCCGGGAACCGTTCGCCTCCGCGATCCCGCGCATCGCCTCGATCTCGTCGCCGGCCAGCTTCACCAGGTTGACCGGCTCGAGCTCGAGCTCGGCCGATCCCGCGTCGTGGCGGGAGATCTCGAGCAGGTCGGCGAGGAGGCTCTCGAAGCGGTCGATCTGGCTGTGCAGCAGCTCGACCGTGCGCTCGGCGACCGGGGCGAAGTCCTCGCGCTGGTCGTACAGCACGTCCCCGGCCAGCTTCATCGTCGTCAGCGGCGTCCGGAGCTCGTGCGAGACGTCCGAGACGAAGCGCTGCTGGACCTGGCTGAGCGTCGCGAGCTCGCTGATCCGGTCCTGCAGGCTGTCGGCCATGCCGTTGAAGGACCGGGCGAGGGTCGCGATCACGTCCTGGCCCCGCTCGGGGATCCGCACGTCGAAGTCGCCGGCGGCGAGGCGCTGGCTCGTCTCGGCCGCGACCCGGACCGGGGCGACGACGATCCGCACGACGACCCAGCTGACCGCTCCGATCAGCAGGATGAGCAGGATCCCCGCCACGTTGAGCACCTGCTGCACGAACTGGAGCGTGCGCTCCGCGTCCGCGAGGGAGTAGCCGATGTACAGCTCGTAGCGCCCGGCCGAGCTCGGCAGCTCGAGGGTCGAGCCGACGAGGATGCCTGGCTGCTGCTGACCGGAGGCGTCGAGCGTCACCGACTGCCAGTACTGCCCGTCGGAGCCCGCCTGCACCCGCTCGCGCAGCGCGTCGCTGATCACGCCGTTCTGCAGCTCGCGGTTGTAGATGTCCTGAGGCGCCAGCGAGGACGCCTCCTGGTCGGGCGAGCGCACGACGGCGATCAGCGCGGAAGAGGAGGCGTCCCGGACGGCGGTGCGCACCGAGCTCATCACCTCCTCCATGTCCTGGCGGGTGGAGACGGTGGCGGCGTCGAGGTATCCCTGCGCGGCCCGGGTCGCGCGCGACGTGTCGCCCGTGACCTGCGTCAGCCGTGACTGGAACAGGTTGTCGCTGATGCTGTACGAGAGGTAGACGCCGGTCGAGCCGATGGCGATGCCGCTGAGCAGGACCGTGATTGCGACCGCGCGGAACTGCAGCGACGTGCGCCACACCCCGAGCACGCGGCGGGGCCACCGGCGCACGTCGGGAGCGGCGAGGCGGGGCACGGTCAGCCCGGGAGGACGGCGCCGGCGCGGTAGCCGACGCCGCGCACGGTCATCACGATGCGGGGGTCGTCCGGGTCCTTCTCGACCTTGGCGCGCAGGCGCTGGACGTGCACGTTCACGAGGCGGGTGTCGGCCTTGTAGTGGTAGCCCCAGACCTGCTCGAGCAGCATCTCGCGGGTGAAGACCTGCTGGGGCTTGGAGGCGAGGGCGAGGAGGAGGTCGAACTCGAGCGGGGTCAGGCCGATGCGCGTCTCGCCGCGGCGGACCTCGTGGCCGGCGACGTCGAGGCTCAGGTCCCCGACCTGCAGCACCGCGTTCGCGGCGGCGGTGGCGGGACGCAGGCGCGTCCTGATCCGCGCGACGAGCTCCTTGGGGTCGAACGGCTTGACCATGTAGTCGTCGGCGCCGGACTCGAGGCCCTGCACGACGTCGGAGGTGTCGGACTTGGCCGTCAGCATGATGACGGGGACGCCGGACTCGGCGCGGATCGCGCGGCACACCTCGATCCCGTCGATCCCGGGCAGCATCAGGTCGAGCAGGACCAGGTCCGGCCGGGCCCGCCGGAAGGCCTCGAGGGCGCCTGAGCCGTCCGCGCAGAAGGAGACGTCGTACCCGTCGGCGCGCAGGACGATGCCGATCATCTCGGCCAGGGCGGCGTCGTCGTCGACCACCAGAATGCGCGCGCTCATCGGTCTGCTCTTCCTCGTCTCGGGTCGCGCCCGCCCACGGCGCGCACGGTGACCCGACCCAGGCTAACCGACGCACCTCTCCGTGGGCGGGGAGCGGGCTCTGCGGGCTAAGGGGGTCCGCTCGGGGGAGGACCCCGCCCGCACGCCTGTGACAGCATGGAGGGGATGACCGACGCAGCTCAGTGGCCCCCGCCCGCAGGGCGTCCGGACGACGCGGCCGTCCCGGCGCAGGACGGCGACCGGCGCAGGCCGCTGCCCGCTCCCGTCGCCCCGGCCTGGTCGCCCGCGCCGCCGAGCGAAGGCCCCGTACCACCCGGTCCCGCCGGGGGCTCCTGGTCGCCCGCCGGCGCCGGCCCCTGGTCGCCCGGACGCCCAGCGCCCGGCTGGACTCCCCCGCCCAAGCCCGGTCTCGTGCCGCTGCGCCCGCTCGGCTTCGGCACCCTGCTCGGCGCCCCGTTCCAGGTCCTCCGCCGCAGCCCCCGCACGACCCTGGGCGTCGCCCTGCTGGTGCAGGGCCTCGGGTCGGTGCTCGCCCTGGCGGTCTACGGCTTGATCGCGGTGCTCGCCGTCGGGCGCATCGCGCAGGCGGAGTCCGCCGACCGCGACGCCGTCGGCGCGGGCTCCCTCGCGGTCGTGGTCCTGGCCGCCTTCATCCCCCTCGCCGTCTCGCTCGCCAGCGGTGCCCTCGTGCAGGGCGTGGTCGTGCTCGAGGTCACCCGCGGCGTCCTCGGCGAGCGGGCGACCTTCCGACAGCTGCTCGCCCGGCTGCGGGGCCGCTTCTGGGCGCTGATCGGCTGGACGGTCCTGCAGGGCGTCGGCTACCTCCTCCTGGTGCTCCTCGCCGTGGCGCTCGCCGTGCCGCTGTTCGTCATCGGAGCGATGGACGGGACGTCGAGCGCGATCGTCGGCGGGATCCTGGTACTCGTCGGCTCCGGCCTGGTCGCCCTCGCGCTGGGGGTCTGGCTGTCGACGAAGCTCGCCCTGGTTCCGAGCCTGATCGTCGTCGAGCGGCTGCCGC
Organism: Rathayibacter sp. AY1E8; assembly: GCF_002931415.1. Lineage (NCBI taxonomy): Bacteria > Bacillati > Actinomycetota > Actinomycetes > Micrococcales > Microbacteriaceae > Rathayibacter > Rathayibacter sp. AY1E8. The sequence goes on along the minus strand of NZ_PSVI01000001.1, from coordinate 155,133 downwards.
TGCGCCGTGCGGTGGCGCGCTCCTGGCGGCTGGTGGCGGGCGGCTTCTGGCGCACCTTCGGCGCGCTCGCGCTGATGACCGTGATCATCCAGGTCGCCGGCCAGATCGTGGCCACGCCGTTCAGCCTGCTCATCCCGATCGCCGGCGCCCTGATCGCCCCGACCGACCCGGACGCGCAGCTCGTCACCTCGCTCGTGGTGACGATCGCCTCCGTCGCCGTGGGCTTCGTGATCGGCGCCGTCGGCACCGTGCTCCAGTCGGCCGTGACGGGCCTGGTCTACCTCGACCGACGGATGCGCCGCGAGGGCTTCGACCTGGTGCTGATGCGCCACGTCGAGGAGCGCGCGGCGGGCCGCCCCTCCCCCGATCCCTTCCCCGTGCCGGAGCGCCCGTGATCCTCGCCGCGGCCCCTCTCGAGCCCGACGCGGAGCAGGCGCGCCGACTCCTCCTCGAGGAGCTCGCCGACCCGCGCTACCGGGCGGCCGAGCCGACCCTCTTCGACCGGGTGGTGCAGGCGGTGCGCGACTGGTTCGCCTCCCTCACGCTGCAGGGCGACGGCCCGCCGGTGCCGATCGCCGCCGTGATCGGCGTGCTGGTGCTGGTGGCGCTCGTGGTCGCCGCGCTCGTCATCGCGGGACGGCCCCGCGCCGGTCGCCGCAGCACCGTCACGGGAGCGGTGCTCGCCGACGACGACACCCGCTCGGCCGCGATCCTCCGCTCGCTCGCCGAGGCCGCGGCCGCCCGCGGGGACTGGGACGAGGCGCTCGTCGAGCGCTTCCGCGCCCTGGTGCGCTCCCTCGACGAGCGGACCGTCCTGCGGGTCTCGCCCGGCACGACCGCGCTCGGCCTGGCGTCGCGCGCCTCTGCGGCCTTCCCCTCCTCCGCCGCCGCGCTGCGCCGCACGGCCGACGACTTCGACCGCGTGCGCTACCTCGGGCAGCCCTGCGGCCCGGCCGAGTACGAGCGGGTCGCGGCTCTGGACCGCGAGCTCGCCGCGGCCTCGCCGGTCCTGGACGCCCTGGCGGCGCCCCGGTGAGCGCCGACACGGTCTCCAGCCCGACCCTCGGCGCGCTGCTGCGCCGCGGACGGGTGTGGGTGCTCCTGCTCGTGATCGTCGCGGTCGGCACTCTGCTGCTCACCGTCGCGACCGGGACCCGGGTGGCCGCCCTGGACCTCGACGTCGACAGCGCGACCCCGGACGGCGCCCGCGCGCTCGCCCAGGTGCTGCGCGATCAGGGCGTCGAGGTCGTCCGCGCCGACGACCTGGACTCCGCTCTCGCCGCCTCCTCCCCGGACGCGACACTGCTCGTCGACGACCCGGACGTGGCCCTCGACGAGGCCCAGTACCGCCGGCTCGCCCGCGCCTCGGCCTCGCTCGTCCTGGTGACCCCGGGAGGAGCCGCGCTCGACGCACTGCTGCCGGACGTCCGCTTCGCCGGCTCCCCGGCCGGCGACGGCCCCTTCCGCGCCGAGTGCCCGCTCCCGGCGGCCGAGCGCGCCGGGACGCTCCCCGCCGGAGGGAGCACGTACCGGATCCTCGACGACGGCGACGCGGTCGGCTGCTTCCCCTCGGGCGACGACGGCTTCCTGCTCGTGAGCACCGGGTTCCCGCAGGGCGCCGACGTCACCGCGATCGGCGACGCCGACCTCCTCCGCAACGGCACCATCGGCCAGGACGGCCGCGCCGCTCTCGCGCTCGGACTGCTCGGCGGTGAGGACCGGCTGGTCTGGTACCGCGCCGGAGCTGCCGACTCGGCGAGCACCACCCCTGCACCCGCCGACCTCGCGCCCGGCTGGGTGACCCCGGCTCTCCTGCTGCTGGTGGCCGTGTTCGTCGCCTCCGCCGTCTGGCGCGGCCGCCGGCTCGGCCCGCTCGCGGTCGAGCCGCTGCCGGTCGTCGTGCATGCGAGCGAGACAGCCCGCGGCCGCGCGCGGCTCTACGCGCGCGGAGCCCTGCGGCCCCGCGCCCTCGACGCACTGCGCATCGGCACCCTCCGGCGGACGGCCGCGCTCCTGGGACTCGCTCCGGCGACCGGGGTCGACGAGATCGTCGCCGTCGCCGCCGAGCGCCTCGGCCGCGATCAGGCCGCGCTGCGCCATCTGCTCGTCGACGACCTGCCGGGCGACGACGCCGCCCTCGTCGCCGCCTCTGACGAGCTCCTCCGCTTCGAGAGCGCGCTCCGCGCCGCCCTCTCCCCGACGACCGCCCGACGACCGGAAGGCCCCTCCCGATGAGCGACACCACCCCCTCCGCCCGCGACGGAGCGCCGGTCTCCGACGACGACCTGCGCGCCGAGCTCGACCGGGTCCGCTCCGAGGTCGGCCGCGCGGTCGTCGGCCAGGACGGCGCCGTCTCCGGGCTCCTAATCGCCCTCCTCGCGGGCGGCCACGTCCTGCTCGAGGGCGTCCCCGGAGTCGCGAAGACGCTGCTCGTGCGCGTTCTGTCCGTCTCGCTCGGCCTCGACACCCGCCGGGTGCAGTTCACGCCGGACCTGATGCCCGGCGACATCACCGGCTCCCTCGTCTACGACGCCTCCACCTCCGGCTTCGCCTTCCGCGAGGGCCCGGTCTTCACGAACCTCCTGCTGGCGGACGAGATCAACCGCACGCCGCCGAAGACCCAGGCCGCGCTCCTCGAGGCGATGGAGGAGCGCCAGGTCAGCGTCGACGGGCGCACCCTGCCTCTGCCGGACCCGTTCCTCGTCGCCGCCACCCAGAACCCGGTGGAGTACGAGGGGACCTACGTGCTCCCGGAGGCCCAGCTGGACCGGTTCCTGCTCAAGCTCGTGCTCGACATCCCGCCGCGCGACGTCGAGGTGGAGGTGCTCTCGCGCCACGCCGCCGGCTTCGACCCGCGCGATCTCGACGCCGCGGGCGTGCGCCCCGTGCTCGACGCCGCTCGTCTGCGCGCCGCCCAGGCGTCGGCCCGGCGCGTCGGAGCCGGCCCCGACGTCCTCGGCTACATCGTCGACCTCGCCCGCGCCACCCGCGAGAGCCCGAGCGTCAAGCTCGGCACCAGCCCCCGCGGCTCGACCGCCCTGCTCGCGGCGTCCCGCGCCTGGGCCTGGCTCAACGGCTACGGCTCGATCACCCCCGACCATGTGCAGGCGATGGTCCTGCCCGTGCTGCGCCACCGCATCCAGCTGGAGCCGGAGGCGGAGCTCGAGGGCGTCCGCACCGAGGCCGTCCTGGGCGGGATCCTGCAGCAGGTCCGCGTCCCGGTCTGAGCCGTGCACCTCACCGGACGCAGCGTCCTCGTCCTCCTCGTCGGCCTGGTGCCGGTCGTCCTCCTGGGCGGCCGCCCCGAGGTCGCCTTCGCCGTGCTCGGCCTCTGGCTCCTGGCCTGGGCGGTCCTCGTCGGGATCGACGTCGCGGTCGCGGGCTCGCCCCGGGCCGTCGTGCTCGAGCGGCGGGTGCCGGACCGGGTGCGGCTCGGCGAGCGGGCCGAGGCGACCCTCCTGGTCACGAGCACCGGCCGCAGGAGGATCACGGGGGTCCTCCGCGACGCCTGGGAGCCCTCGGCCGGCGCCCTCGAGACCCGGTCGTCCCTGCGTCTGCCGCCGGGCGAGCGCCGCGCGGTGACCACGGTCCTGGAGCCGCTCCGCCGCGGCGAGCGCCGGGCACTCCACGTCACCATCCGCTCCCGCGGGCCGCTCGGGCTGGCCGGCCGCCAGGCGACGCGGGCCGCGCCGGCCGTCGTCCGGGTGCTGCCCGCCTTCCGCTCCCGTCGCCACCTGCCCTCGCGCCTGGCGCGGCTGCGCGAGCTGGAGGGGCGGACCAGCGTGATGATCCGCGGGCAGGGAACGGAGTTCGACAGCCTGCGCGAGTACGTCCGCGGCGACGACGTCCGCTCGCTCGACTGGCGGGCGACCGCGCGGCGCCGGGAGCCGGTCGTCCGCACCTGGCGCCCGGAGCGCGACCGGCGCGTGATCGTCGTGCTCGACACGGGCCGCACGTCCGCCGCCCGGATCGAGGACGAGCCGCGCCTGGACACGGCGATCGAGGCGTCACTCCTCCTGGCGGCCCTCGCGGCCTCGGCCGGCGACCGGGTCGACGTGCTCGCGTTCGACCGCACCCGGCGAGCCCGCGTGCACGGCGCCACCGGCACGGAGGTGCTGACCCGCGTCGTGGACGCCCTCGCCCCCGTGCAGCCCCAGCTCATCGAGACCGACTGGGCGGCGGTGCCCGCGCAGGTGCGCACCCTGGCCTCCCAGCGCTCGCTGGTGGTGCTCCTCACCGCGCTCGACTCGGTCGGCTCGGCGGAGGGGCTCCTCGCGGTGCTCCCGCAGCTCACCCGCGTGCACACGGTCGTGGTCGCCTGCGCGCTCGACCCCGAGCTGCAGCGGATGGCGGAGGACCGGAGCGACCGGGCCGCGGTCTACTCCGCCGCCGCCGCGGAGCGCTCGCTCGCGGACGTCGACCGGCTCTCGGCCGCCGTCCGCCGTCTCGGCGGGGACGTCGTGCTCGGCAGCCCCTCCGCGCTCCCGCCGGCGCTCGCGGACCGCTACCTCGCGCTCAAGGCGGCCGGACGGCTCTGACCTGCGAGAGGGGCCGTCGTCGGTCCCGGGAGCGCTGATCGTCGGCCCCGCTCCGACGGCCGCGCTCGTCCGGCTCGGCTCAGCCGGCCGCGATGCTCCGCGACCCGGCCTCGAACCGGTCGAGGTCGCCCGTCTCCCCCGCCCGCACCGCGCGCCCGCCGACGACGATCATGTAGAAGAGGAACGCGCCGAGGGCGAGCGCCCCGATCCCGATCTTGAGCCACCAGGGCCAGGGTGCCGGAGTGACGAACCCCTCGATCACGCCCGAGACGAGCAGCACGAAGACCAGGCCGATCGCCACCGTGAACAGGCTCCGCGCGTCCTCGGCGAGCGCCTGGCCGCGGGTGCGCGCGCCGGGAGCGATCCAGGCCCAGAAGATCCGCAGGCCCGCGGCCGCGGCGACGAACACGGCCGTCAGCTCGAGCTGTCCGTGCGGCGCGATGTAGAGGAAGAACGTGTCGCCCTCCCCCACATGGAACATCACCGCGATCGACGTGCCGAGGTTCTGCGCGTTCTGCAGCAGGATGTACGGCACGTAGACGCCGACGATCCCGAAGGCCACGCACTGCGCCGCGATCCAGGCGTTGTTGGTCCAGACCTGCCCGGCGAACGAGGCGGCGGGGTTCTCGGAGTAGTAGTCGATGAAGTCGCCCCGGGCGAAGCGCCGCAGCTCCTCGTCGTCGCCCAGCGCGGCGAGCAGGCGCGGGTCGCCGAGGATCCAGAGCGCGTAGAGCGTCGCCACCACCGCGGTCGCGAGGGCGACGGCGAGCGTCAGCCAGCGCAGCCGGTGCAGAGCGGCCGGGAGCGAGAGGACGACGAAGCGGGAGACCGCGGCGAGCGGCTCGTCTCGCGTGCCGGTCAGGCGTCCCCGAGCCCGCGAGAGCGAGACGGCGAGCCGCGTGCCGACGGCCGTCGATCCGGCGGTGGAGGAGATCGTGGCGAGGTCCGCGGATGCCGCCTGGTAGCGCTCGATCAGCTCGTCCGCCTCGGCTCCGGTCAGGCGGCGCCTGCGCGAGAGCTCGTCGAGGCGGGTCCACTGCGCAGTGCGGGCGGCCGAGAGAGCGTCGATGTCCATCTCCTGACAGGATAGCCAGGCACGCCGCCGAGGCCGAGCATCCGGGAGGAGCACCGTGGAGGAGCAGCGCACCGAGTTCGACGACGCCGACCTGATCACCGGCGAGGCGATCGCGCTCGAGGTGCCCGTCACCTCCTTCGTGCTCCGCGCGGTCGGCGCGATCATCGACCTGATCGCGGAGCTCCTGCTCGCGCTGGGCCTATTCCTGCTGGTCTCCTCCCTCTCCGGGGACGGCGGCCTGGACCCCGCCGCCTCGGCCGCCGTGGCGATCGCGGCCCTCGTCATCGCCGTGGTGATCGTGCCGGTCACCGTCGAGACGGCCAGTCGCGGCCGCTCGCTCGGGAAGCTCACCGTCGGCGCTCGCGTCGTCCGCGACGACGGCGGTTCCATCGGCTTCCGGCACGCCCTCGTGCGCGGCCTCACCGGCGTCCTCGAGATCCTGATGACCTTCGGCGGGCTCGCCGCGGTCGTCGGCCTCCTCTCGCGCCGATCGCGCCGTCTCGGCGACGTCCTCGCGGGCACGCACAGCCAGCTCGAGCGCGTTCCCCGCGCGGAGCCGCTGGTCGTCGAGATCCCGGAGCCGCTGCGGGGCTGGGCCGTCACGGCGGACACCGCGCGCCTCCCCGACGCCCTGGCGCGCCGACTGGCGCAGTTCCTCCGTCAGCGCCACGGCATGACGGAGCCGTCGCGCTCGCAGCTCGCCGCCGCGCTGGCCGACGAGACCGCGGTCCACGTCTCCCCGCTGCCCGCCGCGCCCGCGGAGGACTTCCTCCTCGCCGTGGCCGCACTCCGCCGGGCGCGGGAGGAGCGCGCCCTGCTCCTGTCCGACCAGCGCCTCGAGCGGCTGGCCCCCGTGCTCTCGAGCACGCCGCGCGGCTTCCCCGAGCGGCCCTGACGCGCGCGGCAGCGGCCTAGGCGGGCCCCGCACCGTAGCGGACGGTCTCCCAGCCGCGCGGGACGAGGAGCCGCCGGTCGTGCTCGGCGCAGAGGTCGTAGCCGTGCGGATCCGGCGCAGGACTCAGCGGCCCGACCGCCACCAGCGAGTCGCGGTAGTCGTAGGTCAGCGTGACGACGGCCTGCGCACGGCAGCCCGTCCGCGAGCAGTGCCGTCCGGTCATCGCCGCCCACAGTAGCAATAGGCTGGAGCCATGCCCCGTGCTCGTCGTTCCGCCGCTCGCCCGACGAGCGGGTCGCGCGGAGGCTCCCGCGACCGGCACGGCCGCGGCGCACGAGGGCCGATCACCGGTCCGCACCTCCCCCTGCTGCAGACCCGCTCCGACTTCTTCGAGGCGACGATCGGCTCGGCCTTCGACTACCTCCGCGGCACCTGGCCGGAGGAGCTAGCCGGCATCCGCGTCGACGTCGCGGCGACTCCCGACGTCGACCCCGACCGGCTGCAGGGCACGGGCATCGCGCGGTGGCGCGTCGACCACGCCGCGCGCCGCATCACGCTCTACCGTGTGCCGATCGAGCGCCTGGCGAAGCTGCACCGCCGCGACGAGTGGCACCAGCGCATGCTGATCGAGAGCTACGTGTTCCGCGCCGTCGCGGAGCTGCTCGGCCGCGACCCGTGGGACATCTCCCCGGACCGCTACCGGCACCCCTGAGGCGCCGGCAGCTCTGAGGCGCCGGCACCGCCGAGGCGCCGCCGCCCCGCGTCTCAGTGCGAGTAGACCGTGATCGGCGAGGAGAGCGGTCCCGGCGGGACGATCGTGTACGAGGCGATCCGCCCGTCGCGCGCGATCGAGACCGAGGCCTGCACGGGCTGGGTGCTGCTGACGACAGCGCCGTCGCCGTCCAGCGGGGTCGCGAGAGCCGCGAACGGGCCGAGCTCGAGCGTGCGGGTGCCGCCCGGGGCCTCGATCTCGACCGAGGCGGTCGAGTCGCTGCCGTTGACCAGGTGCAGCCGCGCGTCGCCCTCGCCCGTGCCGGCGACGCCGAAGGGCGTCGTGGTCGCGGTGCCGGAGGCGAACCAGGCGAAGTCCGTGCCGGCCGAGCCGGTCGAGGTCGTCCGCCCCGCCGCGACGATCGGCTGATCGGCCCGCAGGACGATGCGGTAGGAGCCGTCCGCCAGGCCCGTGAGCGGGACCTCGCCGACGAGGCCGGCGGGGACGACGACCTGGGTGGAGGCGCCCGACCCGCTCGGGTCCTCGTTGGTGACCTCGACCGAGACCGTGCTGTCGGCGTCGCCGGGGGTGAGGATGCGCAGCACGGGGCTGCCCGCGCCGCCGCTGCCGTCGTCGCTCGCGGTCTCGGCCGGAGGCGACGTGACGGTGAAGCCGGCGATCACGGCGAGCGTGTCCGGGCCGGCGGAGGGGCCGGTGGTCTCGACGCCCTCCGGGGTGAGGCCGGAGATGGCGCTGCTCTGCATGCTCGCGGCGACCTCGCCGCCCCGGGCGGTCACGTGCACGACGGGCTGGACGACCCCGGGGGCGAGCCCCGCGAGCGGGAGCGCGCGGGCCGCTCCGGCCGGAACGACGATGCCCGTGGCGCCGGTGGCCTGGACGGTGCCGGTCTCGGAGAAGAGCGTGAGGTCGACGGTGGAGGCGACCTCGCTCGGGTTCGCCAGGATCAGCACGGAGGTGCGCCCGACGTCGGTCGAGCCGGCCACGAGCCAGCTGTCGGCCGAGGGCTCGGCGCAGGCGCGGGCCGACAGTCCGGAGAGGGTGTCCGTGCCGATGCCCTGGACGGTGGCTCCGCCGGGAGCGGGGTCGGAGCCCGCGGGCACGCTCAGACCGGTGATGCCGGTGCCCGGTGCGGCGACGTCGTCCTCGTCGAGGACCGTGGGGTCCGAGGTGGAGCCCTCGGGCCGGACCGCGGTCGCCGCGCCGTCGAGGGCACGCAGCTGCTCCGGCTCTCCGGCGTCGATCAGATCGCCGCCGCAGACCAGCGAGCTGTCGGCCGCGACGGGCGTCACGACGACGCCCTCCGCGGCGCTCGAGACCAGGGGGGACGGGAGGAGCTGGGGCACGACCACGGCGGCCGCGGCGATCACGACTCCGGCCGCGCCCACCGCACCGCGCAGGGCCGTCCGGCGCCGACGGGCGGCCGAGGGTGCGCGATCGGGCGTCGAGGCCGCGGCGCGATCGGCGCGGCGCTCCGCGCGGGAGCGGCGGGCGGAGGACTCGGGCATCTGCTTCTCCTGGTCGGCGGGGTCAGACATCGTCGTTCCCGTCGTCGAACTGGCCGGTGGCCTCGCCCGGCTCGTCGTCGATCCCGGCGACCGCGCCGCTGGAGCGGCCCCGCTCGAGCGAGAGCCCGGTGGGCACCGCCAGCAGGAGGGCGACGACGAAGACGAGGAGGAGGGCGATCGTGTAGGCGATCCCGAAGGGCCCGACCACGCCGGACGGAGCGGCCTCGGTGCGGGTCCCCTCGGTGTCGACGGCCGTCCAGAGGAGCCCGTAGCGGGTGTCGCCGACGGCCGAGAACGCCGCGTTGCCGTCGAGGGAGACGGCCGCCCGCGCGCGCACGGCGGCGGCCGCGTCGCCGACCTGGGTGCCGGCCGGCTCGGTCAGCACGACGAAGCGCACGCCGAGGCTCTCGAGCGCGGAGGGGACGTCGTAGCCCGTCCGCGAGACGAGGTTGCCCGCCAGCTCGTCGATCGCGTCCGTGCTCTCGGCGCCGGTGTTCGCGAGGGTCGACTGCTGGTCGAGGGTCGCGCCCGCTCCGCGCTCCAGCCGGGCGAGGACGCCGCCGTCCGCCTGCGGGACGAGCACGATCGTGCCCACCCGCGGGTCGTTCCGGGCCTCGGCCGCCACGTAGGCGGGGAGCGAGCGGTCCGACGTGGTCGACACCGACGTGCCGGCGCCGGTCGGGAAGGCCACCGCGAGCGGACCGACCAGTGCTGCCGCCGCGGCCGTGACGACGAGCGCCGGCACCACGCGCACGGAGCGCACGGCGGCGAGCGAGAGCGACGCGCCGATCACCAGGCCGAGCCAGTAGAGGCTGAGACCGGTGCCGCTCCAGACGGAGACCGCCTCGGAGCCGGTGGTCGCGACCTGCACGCCCTGGGCGAGCGAGGCGGTCACGAGACCCGCCGCCGCCACGCCGACTCCGCCGAGGGCCGAGAGGTTGTTCGGGAGGAGGAGGGCGGCCAGCGCCGCGACGATCAGCGGCACGACGAGCACGGCCGTGACCAGCGGGGCGGCGGAGGCGCCGATCCCCAGACCGCCGAGGAACGCGAGCCATCCGTCGGGCAGACCGGCCGGGAAGCCGGCGAGCAGCGCGACGAGGTCCGACTGCGCGGAGGGCAGCGGGACGCCCGGATCCGCGAGGCCGCCGAGCCAGTCGCCCCGCGGTGCGCGGGCGACCACCAGCGGGAAGAGCAGGACGGCCGCGGGGATCGGCAGGCCGAGGAAGCGGCCGATCCGCCGCCCCGAGGTGGCGACGACGACGAGCCAGATCACCAGGAGCGGCACGGCCAGCACCGGCGCGCACGCGACGACGGCCGCAGCCAGGATCGAGGCGCTCGCGGAGGCGGACCAGGAGCGGTACGCGCCGAACCCGGCGAAGAAGAGCCAGGGAAGCAGCACGTGCACCAGCAGCGGGGCGGGGCGCCCGTCGGCCTGCGCGGCGAAGAAGGCGGGAGCGAGGATGTAGACGAGGGCTCCGGCGGCGCGGGCGGTCGCGCGCGGGGTGAGCCGGGCGATCATCAGCCAGGCGCCGAGGGCGGCAGCGGGGAGCGCGACGAGGTAGAGCAGCACCATCGAGTAGCTGGGCGACCAGAAGGTCAGCGAGCCGAGCACGGCGAGGACGGCGGCGAACGGGTCCGCCGCGCCGATGAACCCCGAACCGAGGTCGCGCCAGCCGTAGGCCGCGTTGCGCCACAGCTCGCCGACGGTCGGCGAGAGCGTCAGCAGACCGCCGCCGCTGAGCGCGGGAGCAGCGAGGAGCGGCGTGTAGATCACCAGGCCGGCGAGCGCGGCGACGAGGACGACCCACACTCCCCCGCCCTGGAAGAAGTGCAGCGGATGGCGGTCCCGCCCGGCCTGCACGCGCACGGCGTCGTGGCGCACCGAGCGCAGCTGCCGCACCACGTCCAGCGGGATGCGGAGCGGCGCGATCGCCTTCCAACCCACGTTCTTCGACGAGCGGAGAACGGTGCGGGCCCGCAGCACCTTCGTCCCCCCGAAGGCGACGACGAGGGCCGCCAGCAGCTCCCCTCCGACCAGCCCGGGCTGCTTGCGCAGCAGGCGCACGACCGCGCGGCCGATCGCCAGCGGGACGAGCGAGAGCCAGTGCAGGAGGAGGAGCGCGACGGGCGCGTAGGCGAGCCGGCGGTGCAGCTGCGCGGTGCGGTGCTGGCGCGCCCGGCGCCGCTCGCCGCTGTCGATGCGGCGGCCGTCGGGGCGCTGCAGCCCGATGCGGGCGGTGGTGACGCGGGCGTCCGGCACGCGGCTGACCCGGTGTCCGGCGAGCCGGGTGCGGATCGAGAAGTCGAGCGCGTCGTCGACGACCGGCAGGCCGGGGTCGAATCCGCCGAGCTCCTCCCAGAGGGAGTGGCGCACGAGCATGCCGCCGGCGGCGACGGCCAGGACGTCGGGCGTGGAGTCGTGCTGGCCCTGGTCGAGCTCGTCCTCGACGAGGTGGACGGTCGTGCCGTGCTTGGTGATCGACTCGCCGTAGCTGCGGATGTAGCCGGAGCGCGTCCAGTCCATGATCTTGGGGCCGGCTACCGCGACGGAGGGGGCGACCTCGACGGCTCCCAGCAGCGCCGCGAGGGCGCCGGGCTCGGGGGCGGAGTCCTGCGCGAGCAGCCACAGCCACTCGTCCTCTCCGGCCGGCGGCTGCATCACGCGGACAGCGCGGGCCACGGCCTGGCCGAAGGGGAGGTGCTCGGCGACCTGCACGAGCTGCGTCGGACCCCAGGACGCGAGGAGCTCGTCGGTCGTGTCCTTCGAGCCTCCGTCGACGAACACCGTCGCGTCGGGCTGACGGGTCTGCGCCCGCAGGGCCGCGAGGGTTCGTTCCAGATAGGCCGCGCCGTTGCGCGCGACGAGGACGGCGGTGACTCGTGGATACATCGCGGACCACCCTAAGCGATGCCGCCGCGCCGCCCGCCTGCGGCTCGCCGCCCCGTCGGTCGGGTCGCGGTGAGGAGGGGACTAGGCCCGGCGGCGCAGCTTCCGGCGCTCGCGCTCGGAGAGGCCGCCCCAGATGCCGAAGCGCTCGTCGTTCTCGAGCGCGTACTCGAGGCACTGCGCCCGGACCTCGCACGAGGTGCAGATCTTCTTGGCGTCGCGGGTCGAGCCGCCCTTCTCGGGGAAGAAGGCCTCGGGGTCGGTCTGCGCGCACAGCGAGTCGACCTGCCAGGAGAGCGCGCCCCCCGGCGCCTCGGTCGCGGTGTCGATACCGGGTCGGACCCCGGGCACGCCCAGACGGACCGGATCGACGAACCAGTCCTCGGGGACTCCGGAGTGCTGTTCCGGAAGCGTCATGCCGTCTCCTACCCCGCCTGCGAACCGATGATCGGCGGCCGCTCCTCCCGGAGCCGCTGCCTAGGTAATTACAGCGGTGTCATTCGCTCAGGTCAAGTCGCGGACCATAAACCCTCAACCCGCCGTGGAGGGTTCACGACACACCGGCGTGTCGCGAACGTGAGATCCGATCAGGCGGTCGCGGCGCTCCGTGCGCGCCAGGCGCTCTCCACCATCTCGGCGACCGTGTGCCGCATCTCCCAGCCCAGGTCGCGGGCCGCCGTCTCGCCGGAGGCGACGATGCGGGGCGGATCGCCCGGCCGCCGCGGGGCGACCTCGGGCGTGAAGGCGATGCCGGTGCTGTCGGCGATCGCGCGCATGATCTCCCCGACGGAGGCCCCGGATCCGCTGCCCAGGTTGTAGACCGGATCGATCGGCTCGCCGGCGGCCAGGCGGCGCGCCGCGGCGACGTGCGCGAGCGCCAGGTCGGCGACGTGGATGTAGTCGCGGACGCAGGTGCCGTCCGGCGTCGGGTAGTCGTCGCCGTTGATCCGGGGCGTGCGGCCGTCCAGCAGAGCCTCGAAGACGAGGGGGAAGAGGTTGTGGGGGCTGGTGTCGTAGACGTCCGGGTAGCCGGACCCGACGACGTTGAAGTAGCGCAGGGAGGCGTGCCGGACGCCGTGCGCCCGCCCCGCGTCCGCGAGCAGCCACTCGCCGATCAGCTTCGACTCGCCGTAGGGCGACTCCGGGCTCTTGGGGGTGTCCTCGGTGACGATCTCGACGTCGACCGCGCCGTAGACGGCAGCGCTCGAGGAGAAGACGATCGAGGAGACCCCGGCGCGCTCCATCGCCGCCAGCACGCGCATGGTGCCGGTGACGTTCTGCTCGTACGTGTGCAGGGGGCGCTGCACCGAGACTCCGGCGTACTTGAACCCGGCGACGTGGACGACGCCCTCGATGTCGTGCTCGGCGAGCACGCGGTCGAGCAGGGCCTCGTCGAGGATCGAGCCCTGGTGGAACGGGACGCCCTCGGGCACGAACGACGCGTGCCCCGAGGAGAGGTCGTCGAGGACGACGGGGTCGATGCCCTGCTCCGAGAACGCGCGCACCACGTGCGCCCCGATGTACCCGGCTCCCCCGGTGACCAGCCATGCCATGTGGATCCTCCTCGGTGCGGGCCCGCGACTCCGCGCGCCGGAAGACACCCTAGCGGCGGGGATCGACGGCGCGGATCGGCCGGATGACGACGGGTGGCGATATCCTGCCGTCGCGCTCCGCTCCGTCGCCCTCCTCGCCCTGCCCGGCCTCGCGCCGTTCGAGTTCGGGGTCGTCTGCGAGGTGTTCGGGATCGACCGCGGCGCCGACGGAGGTCCCGCCCTCGACTTCCGGATCGCCACTCCCGATCCGGGCCCCGTCCGCACGAGCCTCGGATTCGACCTGCCGATCGCCGATGGTCTCCACGCGGCCCGGGACGCGGACCTGATCGCCGTCCCCGCCCACGGCCGCGGGCCCGCCGACGAGCGGGTCCTCGACCTCCTCCGCGAGGCTCACGAGCGCGGCGCGTGGATCCTCAGCGTCTGCAGCGGGGCCTTCACCCTGGCGCAGGCGGGCCTGCTCGACGGCCGGCGCGCGACCACCCACTGGATGCACGCCGCGGAGCTCACCCGGCGCTTCCCCTCCGTCACGGTGGACCCCGAGGTCCTCTACGTGCAGGAGGGGCGCATCGTGACGAGCGCGGGCACCGCGGCCGGCATCGACGCGGCGCTGCACGTGGTGCGCGAGGAGCTGGGCGCGACGGCGGCGAGCGTCGTCGCCCGGCGGATGGTCGTACCCCCGCAGCGCCACGGCGGGCAGGCGCAGTACCTGCGGACCCCCGTTCCCGAGGCGCGCGCGGACTCGCTGGCCGAGGTCACCGAGTGGATGCTGGAGCACCTCGACGAGGACCTCTCGATCGAGGCGCTGGCCCGTCGCGCCCTGATGGCCCCCCGCACCTTCGCGCGCCGCTTCCGGGCCGACCTCGGCACGACTCCGCTCGCCTGGCTCACCCGCCAGCGCCTCCTCCGGGCGCAGGTGCTGCTGGAGGAGACGGAGCTGACCCTCGAGGCGGTCGCCGCGCGGGTCGGCTTCGGCACGGCTGCGGTGATGCGCCACCACTTCACGCGCGTCCTGCGGACCACGCCGGCGGCCTACCGCCGCACGTTCGCCGCCTGAGCGGCCGGCACCGGGATCGCTGGAGGGATCAGACCGTCGCGACGAAGAGCGTGCCCCGTCCGGTGACGGCGAGAGTGCCCTCCGACGGGGTCACGAACACGCTGCCGCCGCGCTCGACGCGGACCGAGCCCTCGGCGCCCTCGAGCGAGAACGAGCCCTCGGTCGCGATCGCGATGGCGGGTCCGTGCAGGGCGACGCGGGCCGGCGTCTCCGACTCCGGCTCCACGACGGCGAGCACGAAGTCGGGGACGTCCGGACGGTAGACGCGCACGCCCGGTCCGGCCTGCTCGGCCGGGAGGTAGGGCACGGGCAGCGGCGAGAACTCGAGCACGCTCACCAGCTCGGGCACGTCGATGTGCTTGGGCGTGAGGCCCCCGCGCAGCACGTTGTCGGAGGCGGCCATCAGCTCCACGCCCGTGCCCGCGAGGTAGGCGTGGATGTTGCCTGCGGGCAGGTAGAGCACCTCGCCGCGGGCGAGGCGGACGCGGTTGAGCAGGAGCGAGAGCACGATTCCGGGGTCGCCCGGGTAGCTCTCGGCCAGGTCCCGGACCGTGGTCGTCTCGAGGCGGTCGTCGCCCGCGGACGCCGCGACGACCGCGGACACCAGCGCGGCGACCTCGGCACGGTCGCCGTCGGCGAGCAGCCACGACACGGCGCCGCGGAGGACCTCCGAGGGCTCGCCCTCGAGCGTCCGGGCGAACCGCGCGATCGCGGCCGCCTCCTCCGCCGGGGCGCGCCCGGCCAGCTCGGCGAGCAGCGCCCGGGCGTCCGCCGGCTCACGGAAGCCGCAGAGCGCGTCGAAGGTCTCGCTGAGCGCGTAGATCAGCTCGGGCTTGTGGAACGGGTCCTTGTAGTTGCGATCGGCGGCGTCCCGCGGGATGCCGGCCTCCTCCTCCTCGACGAACCGGCGCCGGGCCCGCTCGGACGAGGGGTGGGCCTGGAGCGACAGCGGCCCGCCCGCCGCGAGGATCTTGAGCAGGAACGGCAGACGGGGAGCGCCCGATACCGGATCGACCGACCCCTCCACTCCGGCGAGCGCCGCCTCGGGGTGCTCGGCGATCCACTCGGCGAGCGTGCCGGCGCCGACCGAGGCGGGGTCGAGGATGCGCGCGGGCGAGCCCGGGTGCGCGCCGAGCCAGAGCTCGGCCTCGGGGGCGCCGGAGGGCGCGGTGCCGAGGGCCTCCGAGATGCCGGTGAGCGAGCCCCAGGCGTAGTCGCGGGGGGTGTTGCCGATCGGGATGAACACGGGAGCGCTGGCCTTCCGTCCGAGGGGTGGGTCCGAGCCGCTCAGCCGGACGCGCCGGGGCCGCTCCGCTGCGACGCTAGCAGGATCCACAACGCGGGCCCGGGAGGAGGGCCCGCCTGTTGGTGCTCTCCGCCAGAGGACGCGGCACTCGCAGGCGCGCTTCGTACGCTGGGACTCGCAGCACTGTCGCCGTCGGAGCGGTCGCCGTGCCGCATCCGACGAGCGAGGGAGCACAGAGCATGGACAGCACGACCTTCGAGACCCTGGGGGCCGACTTCTACGGGTTCGAGGCGGCGCTCACGCCCGCCGAGAAGGAGCTGCTGGTCGGCGTCCGCGCGTTCCTCGAGGAGCAGGTGCGGCCGATCGCCGACGAGTACTGGGAGCGCGCGGAGTTCCCGCGGCAGCTGATCCCCGCGATCCACGCCACCGGCGTCATCGGCCTCTCCTGGCCCGAGACCCGCGCGATCGAGAACTCCGCCGTGTTCCGCGGCTGGGTGGCGCTCGAGCTGGGCCGGGTGGACGCGGGCATCGCGACCTACGTGGGCGTGCAGAACGGCCTGGTGATGGGAACGGTCGGCGTCGCCGGCTCCGAGGAGCAGCGCGCCGAGTGGCTGCCGAAGCTCGCCTCGGGCGAGGTCGTCGGCGCCTTCGGGCTCACCGAGCCGCACTCCGGCTCCGACTCCGCCCAGGGCCTGCGCACCACCGCCCGCCGGGACGGCGACGACTGGATCCTCGACGGCGAGAAGCGCTGGATCGGCAACGCGACCTTCAGCGACGTGACCGTGATCTGGGCGAAGGACGCGGAGGACTGCCAGGTGAAGGGCTTCCTCGTCCCCACCTCGACGCCGGGCTACCGCGCCACCGCCATCGCGCGCAAGCAGAGCCTGCGCACGGTGCAGAACGCCGACATCGTGCTCGAGGGCGTCCGCGTCCCGGAGTCGCTGCGCCTGCAGGGCGCGAACTCGTTCCGCGACACCGCGAAGGTGCTCCGGCTCACCCGCGCCGAGGTCGCCTGGCAGGCCATCGGCGTCGCGATCGGCGCCTACGACGCGGCGCTGCGCTACGCGAAGGAGCGCGTGCAGTTCGGCAAGCCGCTCGTCGGGCACCAGCTGGTGCAGGACCTCCTGGTCAAGAGCATCGGCAACATCACGGCCAGCATCGCCCTGGCGACCCGCGTGTCCGAGATGCTCGACGCCGGCGAGCAGCGCGACGAGCACTCCGCCCTCGCGAAGGCCTACGCGACGGCCCGGATGCGCGAGACCGTCGCCTGGTGCCGCGAGGTGATGGGCGGCAACGGCATCGTCCTCGACTACGGCGTCGCCCGCTTCTTCGCCGACGCGGAGGCCCTCTACTCCTACGAGGGCACCCGCGAGATGAACACGCTGATCGTCGGCCGCTCGATCACCGGCACCGCCGCGTTCGTCTGAGCCTCCCGTCCAAGCCGTCTTCCCCGAGGGGGCGCCCCGGCCGGGGAGGGTGCGGCGGCGCGCCCGGCACGCCGCCGTGCCGCCCACGCTCCCTAGACTGGTCGCCATGATCCGACGCGCCGCCCCCGCCGCTCCCCGAGCGCTCGCGGTGGCGGTGCTGGCCGTGCTGCTGGCCGGCCAGTCGCTGCGGAACCTCGCCGGATGGTGGGGCTGGGGCGTCGTCGTCGCGGTGCTCCTGGGCGCCTCGATCGCCGTGCTCGTCCGCGCCCGCCCCCGCCCGCGCTGGGCCCGCACGCCGAAGTCGCTGGTCCTCTTCCTCGGGCTCGCGGTGCTCTCGCTGCTGTGGTCCGCCTATCCGGGAGCGAGCGCGATCGGAGTCACGGCGCAGCTCGCGACGACGCTCGGCGGCGTCGTCCTCGCCGTCACGCTGAGCAGCCGGGAGCTGCTCACGGCTCTCGGACGGGCCCTGCGCCTCTCCGTCGGCCTGTCGCTCCTCTTCGAGCTCGTGATCGCGGTCGTCGTGCGGCAGCCCGTCCTGCCGTTCGGCGTCGAGCCTCCCGCCGACGGACCGACGCCCGACGCCTTCTACTGGTCGCAGGCAGCCCTCTTCACCGGCGAGCCCGTCCAGGGGATCGTCGGCAACCGCAACCTCCTCGGCTTCCTCGCCCTGCTCGGCCTGATCGTGATCGCGATCGAGCTGGCGGCCCACTCGATCCGGCGCCGGTGGGGAGCGGTCTGGGTCGCCCTGTTCGTCGCGACCCTCCTGCTCACCCGCTCGGCGACCGTTCTCCTCTGCCTCGTCGCCGTCGTCCTCGCGGCCGCGTTCGCGCTCTGGGCTCGCCGGAGGGGCGAGTCCCGCCGGCGTCCCGTCTACCTGACCGCCGCGGGGCTGGCGGTGGCGGCCGTCGCCGCGGGCGCCGCGGGCTGGGGCGCCCTCCTCGGCCTGCTCGGCAAGAGCGAGGACGCCACGGGCCGCCTCGACATCTGGGACTCGGTGATCGCGCTCACGCTGCAGCGTCCGGTCCTCGGCTGGGGCTGGGTCAGCTACTGGGCTCCCTGGGCCGCCCCGTTCGACACCCTCGCCGAGCGCAAGGGCGTGCTCTACCTGCAGGCCCACGACGCCTGGCTCGACGTCGCCCTCCAGCTGGGAGCGGTCGGCCTCGTCCTCTTCGCGGCGCTCGCCGTCTCGACGCTGTGGCGCTCCTGGTTCCGCGCGGTCGACCGCCCGCGGCGCGACGCGACCTCGACCCTCCCCTACACGGCCGTCAGCCTCGCTCCGCTGCTGATCGTGGTCGCCCTCCTGGCGCAGTCGCTGTTCGAGAGCCGGATCCTGATCGAGGGAGGCTGGCTGCTCCTCGTCCTCTTCGCGGTGCAGACCAAGCGACCGGCGACCGAGACGCCCGAGGTCCTCGCCGCGACCCCGCTCCCCCTCGCCGACGCCTCCCCGAGGCGATGAGGCCCCGCCGCCCCTCGCTCCCCGCCTCCGTCGCCGACGCGACGGCGTCCCCGCAGTTCGCGGCGGCCCTCGCGCAGACCACTCTCGTCACCGTCCTCTGCGCCCCGGCGGTCCGCGGGCTCATCGGCTGGCCCGGCTACATCGCCGCCGTCGCCACGCTCACCGCCCTCGCCGCGGTCATGCTCGTCCTGCGGCGCGGGCGGCTCGACTGGGAGGGCCTGCTGCCCACGAGCATCCTGGTGTTCCTCGGCTGGATCGCGCTCAGCGTGCTGTGGAGCGACTACACCTGGGCCACGGTCTCGAGCGTCGTCTACCAGTTCGCCCTGGCGTTCCTGGCGATCGCGATCGGCCTCACGCGCGACATCATCCAGATCATCCGCTCGGTCGGCGACGTGCTGCGGGTCGTGCTGATCGCCTCGCTCGCCGTGGAGGTGCTCTCGGGGGTGCTGATCGACCAGCCGCTGCGCTTCCTCGGCGTGGAGGGACTGCTCGCGGTCGGCGGGCCGATCCAGGGACTGGTCGGCACGCGCAACCAGCTCGGGCTGGTCTGCCTGCTGGCGATCGTGACGTTCTCGGTGGAGCTGATGACCCGCTCCGTCGCCCGCGGGCCGGCCGTCGCCTCGATCGCCCTCGCCGCGGTCACCCTCCTCTTCACGCGCTCGGCCGTGAGCGCGGGCGTGCTCGCCGTGGCCGTCGTCGTCGCCCTCGCTCTGCGCTGGGTGCGCCACGGCGACGGCACCCACCGTCGGCGGCGGCAGGTCGCGGTGCTCGGCGTCGCCGCAGCGGCCGCCCTCACCGTGTGGCTCCTGCGCTACCGGGTGATCGAGCTGCTGAACGCGGGCAGCGAGTTCGAGTTCCGGCTGCGGCTCTGGCAGCAGGTCTGGCGCTTCACGGACCTCGCTCCGATCGTCGGCTGGGGCTGGGTGGGCTACTGGCGGCCCGACCTCTACCCCTTCACCGCCATCGACTACCTCTCGGGCCGCCCGCACTCGTCGAGCCTCAACGCGCTCTTCGACGTGGCCCTGCAGGTCGGCGCGGTCGGGGTGGTCCTCTTCGTCGTGCTGATCGGCCTCGCGCTCTGGCGCTCCTGGCTGATCGCCTCCGAGCGCAAGGCGGTCGTGCACGTCTGGCCGGTGCTGGTGCTGACCGTGCTGATGGTCACCGCGCTGGCCGAGAGCTCGATCCTGCTCGACGCCGGCTGGCTGCTCGTGGTGCTCTGCGCGATGCGCGCGGCTCAGGGACTGAGCTGGCGCCGGCTCCTGCACCGGCGGGACTGACCGGACTCCTCAGCGCCCGCGCCGCCGCGCCACCTGGCGGAGCACGGCGAGGTGCTCCTCCCGGCAGCGCTCCCAGCTGAAGGACCGGGCGCGCTCGACGCCGAGCGGGCCGAGCTCGCCTGTCCGCTCGATCGCCTCGAGGATCCCGTCCGCGATCGAGCGCGGCTCGAGCGGATCGACGTAGACCGCGGCGTCCCCGCAGATCTCCGGGAGCGAGCCCGCGTCGGACGCGGCGACCGGGCATCCCGACGCCATCGCCTCGATGGGAGGGAGGCCGAAGCCCTCGTAGAGGCTCGGGAACGCCAGCACCGCGGCTCGGCGGTAGAGGTCGGCGAGCTCCTCCGGAGTGACGTGGCCGCGCCACTCGACGAAGTCCGGCAGCGGGCCGAGGCGGTCCAGATCCCCTCCGGTCAGCACGAGCCGGAGGGCGTGCCCCTGCTCCCGCAGGAGGCGCACCGCCTCGAACAGGCGGGCGTGGTTCTTGTGCGGCCAGGCGCGCGCCGGGTAGAAGACGAAGTCCTCGCGTGTGCCCAGATTCGCGACGAAGCGCCGGGTGTCCACGCCGAGATGCGACACGTGGATCCGCTCCTCCGGGATGCCCAGCAGCTCGACCATCCGCCCCTTGGTGAAGGCGCTGATGGTGATGACCGCGTCGGCGCGGCGAGCGGTCGCCTCGTAGGCGAGCCGGCGGAAGACGCGCTCGACGCGGGGGAAGAGGTGCGGGAGGTCGCGGTGCTGCAGGTCGAACAGCATCTGCACGTGCCCCTGCCGCCGCGACGGCCACGGGAGCGGGACCGTGAACGGGAAGTAGAGCACCGCGTCCCGGCCGAGGCGCCGGCGCAGGCGCGGCGTGCGCAGGAGCGCCTGGAGCATCCCCACGGCCCGGCGGCGGTGGCCCGCCCCGCTGACGACCCCCTCGGCCACGACCTCGGGCACGCCCTCGCTGAAGCCGCGGGCGTTCTCGGGGACGAGCACCTGCACGGCGGGCCCCTCCTCCCCCGGCCGCGGCGCAAGGAGGCGCGTGAGCGCGCGCGCGTAGGTCTCGCCGCCGCCCATCCCGCCCGGGTCGACGGTGAGCACGGCGAGCGTGACGGGGCGGAGTTCCGGCATGGCGTCCAATCGGTCCGAAGCCCGGCCAGGATACCGGCGGGCCGCATCGCTCCCGGCGCCCGGCCGTGCCCGTGGGTAGTATGTGTCCCGCTGTCATCGACCCCGACGAATTGGACCACCACGTGCCCCGCGCTTTGATCACCGGAATCACCGGCCAGGACGGCCTCTACCTCGCCGAGCTCCTCCTCTCGAAGGGCTACGAGGTCTTCGGGCTCGTCCGCGGGCAGAACAACCCCAAGTACGAGCTGGTCCGCCGCACCGTGCCCGAGGTGACCCTGCTCACCGGCGACCTGACCGACGTGTCGAGCCTGGTGCGCGTGCTCGCCGCCGCCCAGCCCGACGAGGTCTACAACCTCGGTGCGATCTCGTTCGTCGCCTACTCGTGGGAGAACGCGTCGCTCACCACCGATGTGACCGGCAAGGGCGTGCTCAACATCCTCGAGGCGACCCGCCTCTACGCCGGCTCCGACATGTCGCGCGTGAAGTTCTACCAGGCCTCCTCCTCCGAGATGTTCGGCAAGGTCCAGCAGGTCCCGCAGAGCGAGGAGACGCTGCTCTGGCCGCGCTCGCCCTACGGAGTGGCCAAGGTCTTCGGCCACTACATGACCATCAACTACCGCGAGTCGTACGGCATGCACGCCTCCTCCGGCATCCTCTTCAACCACGAGTCGCCCCGCCGCGGCCCGGAGTTCGTCACCCGCAAGATCAGCCTCGCGGTCGCCCGCATCAAGCTCGGCCTCCAGGAGACGCTGGAGCTCGGCAACCTCGACGCGAAGCGCGACTGGGGCTTCGCCGGCGACTACGTCGACGCGATGTGGCGCATGCTGCAGCAGCCCGAGGGCGACGACTACGTGGTCGCGACCGGCGAGACCCACGAGATCCGCGAGTACCTCGACATCGCCTTCAACCACGTCGGCATCGAGGACTGGACCCCGTACGTGACCCAGAACCCCGCGTTCATGCGTCCCGCCGAGGTGGACCTGCTGATCGGCGACCCGGCGAAGGCGCGCGACGTCCTCGGCTGGGAGCCGAAGGTCTCGTTCCCCGAGCTCGTGGCGATGATGGTCGAGAACGACCTCGCCGAGCAGTCCGCGCTGATCAAGTAGTCATGCCTGCCGCTCTCGTCACCGGAGCGAGCGGTCAGGACGGGGGCTACCTCGTCGAGCGCCTGCTCGCCGACGGCTGGGAGGTCTCCGCGCTCGTGCGCGGGACCGACGACGCCGCTCTTCCCGCCGCCGTCCGCGCCTTCGAGGGCGATCTCCGCGACGCCTCCGGCCTCGGCCGTATCGTCGCGGAGGCGCAGCCGGACACGGTCTTCCACCTCGCCGGCCTCTCCTCCGTCGCGCTCTCGTGGAAGGAGCCCGTGCTCACGGCCGAGGTGACCGGCACCGCGGTCGCCGCGCTCCTGGAGGCCTCGCTGGCGCTCCAGGAGTCGGCGGGCCGGGAGGTCCGCTTCGTCCAGGCCTCCTCCTCCGAGATCTTCGGGGCCGCGACCGAGAACCCGCAGACCGAGCGGACCCCGATCCGCCCCGTCTCCCCTTACGGAGCCGCGAAGGCGTTCGCGCACCACCTCGTCGCGGTCTACCGCGGCCGAGGGCTCCACGCCTCGTCCGGCATCCTCTACAACCACGAGTCGCCGCGTCGGCCGCTCGGCTTCGTCACCCGCAAGATCACCGCCGGAGTCGCGGCGATCGCGACGGGCGCCGAGTCGGAGCTCTCGCTCGGCAATCTCGACGCGCGCCGCGACTGGGGCTGGGCTCCCGACTACGTGGACGCCCTCGTGCGCGCCTCGCGCGCCGAGGAGGCGGGCGACTACGTCGTGGCGACCGGAGTCGCGCACTCGGTCCGCGACTTCGTCCGTGCCGCCTTCACCGCGGCCGGCATCGACGACTGGGAGCAGCGGGTCACGATCGACCCGCGGTTCGCGCGCCCCGTAGACGCCCCCGAGATGCGCGGGGACGCCTCCCGGGCCCGCGAAGTGCTCGGCTGGGCGCCGACCGTCGGCTTCGAGGAGATCGTCGCCCGCATGGTCGAGAACGACCTCGAGCTGGCGCTCCGCTCCCGCTGAGCCGCGCGCACCGCGTGTAGAAGGCCCCCGCTCCTGGAGCGGGGGCCTTCTGCACGCGGTGGATCGAGGACGCCTAGGCGGTCGCGTCCGACTGCTCGGCCCGGGCCCGCTCGTCGACGCCCTCGCCCTCGACGAGGTACGACCAGACGCGGGCGGCGTACTCGTCCCAGGTGCCGCCGTCGATCGCGAGCGCCTCCGCCGAGAGCCGCGCGTGCAGCTCGTCGTCGGTCAGCAGCCGCTCGAGGGCCGCGGCGATGTCGTGGTCGTCGTGCGGATCGACGAACAGTGCGCCGCCCGAGGCGGAGACCTCGTGCATGCTGCCGAATCCGGAGGTCACGACCGGGGTGCCGACCGAGATCGACTCCACGATCGGGAGACCGTAGCCCTCGTTGATCGAGGGGAACACGGTGCACCGGGCCAGGCGGTAAGCGCTCCAGAGCAACGCGTCGGTGATCTTGGAGAGCGAGCGGACCGGACGGCCCTGGCCCTCGAGGACCTCGAGTCGGTACTCGAACTCGGCGCTGCTCCAGGCGTTGCCGCCGATGAAGACCAGGCTGAAGCGCACGCCCCGGCGCCAGAGCAGCTCGGCGGCCTGGAGCACCGCCAGGTGGTTCTTCCGCGGCTCGTGGCTGCCGACGCAGACGACGAGCGGGAGGTCACCGGTCACCAGCGAGCGCGCGGCGGTGGCCAGCTCCTCGTCCGAGACCCTCTCCGGCTGCGAGGGCAGCAGGATCGGCCGGATGTCCGGCCCCTGCATCCCGACGCTGCCGAGCATGTGGCGCCAGCCGGAGTACTCGGTCGCGGCCGCCTCGGAGATGGTCGCGATGCGGTCCATGTGCGACACGGCGACGAGCGTGCGCGAGAAGGCGGCGCTGATGCCGGTGCTCGCCGTCTCGGCGGTGGTGACCGGCACGCAGTCGAAGCCGATGGTGCCCGTGCGGTTGCCGCTGAACTCGGCCAGGGCGGAGACGCGCGACGTCCGCTCGTCCTCCACGGCGAGCTCGGGCAGGAGGTAGGTGCCCTGCCACGGGACGATCACGCGGGAGCGGTCCTCGGCGGCGTCGGGCACGTCGCCCGAGACGGCGTTCCGGCTCTGCTCCGGGGTGAGCATGACGAGCGACTCGTGGGTCGAGTCCCAGCCGGCGAGCAGGATCTCGTGGTCGCGCGTCCAGCGGACGAGGCTCTGGCGCACCACGCGCTGAATGCCCGTGGCCAGCCCCGTGCGCGCGGTGTGGTGCACGTCGACGACGACCGCGCCGACGACCACCTCGACCTCGGGGTGGTGGAAGCGGGCGAAGACCCGGTTCGAGGCGATGGTGGACGCGGCGTGGGTGAGCAGACCGGCGGTGCCGTCCAGCCGGGCCCGGCGACGGCCGTCGACGACGTCCTCCCGGCGCGGGAGCGTGCCGCGGAGGACGGCGAGCACCAGCCAGACCTCGCGGTCGGTG
Source organism: Rathayibacter sp. AY1E8 (assembly GCF_002931415.1). NCBI lineage: Bacteria > Bacillati > Actinomycetota > Actinomycetes > Micrococcales > Microbacteriaceae > Rathayibacter > Rathayibacter sp. AY1E8. Next base: position 130,861 of record NZ_PSVI01000001.1, on the reverse strand, counting down.
GGGGCGGGCAGCAGAACGCTCAGCTGTCCGGTGAGGGCGTCGACGCTGCCCAGCGGCTCCACAGTGGGGGCCAGGGTGCGCACCAGGGTGGCGAGACGGTCGACCAGGTACTGCTTAGAGCGCACGGGGCGCCTCCTCGTGCTCGATGAGGGCCGAGGGGCCGATCAGGGCGGCCCACAGCTCCCGGGCGTAGTCGTCCCAGGTGCGCTCGGGCCGCTCTGCCGCCTCGAGGCGGAGCTCGTCGACGAGCTCCGGCGACGTCAGCAGGCGGCGCATGCCGTCGGTGATCTCCTCGTCGGACTCCGGGTCGATCAGGACGCATCCGCCGTGCTCGGCGATCTGCGCCGTGCTGCCGTAGCGCGAGGTCAGCACGGGGAGCCCGATCGACAGCGCCTCGGCGACCGGCAGGCCGTACCCCTCGTGCAGCGACGGGAACGCCAGGAACAGCGCCTCCCGGTAGCTCGCGATCAGGACGTCGTCGTCGGCTCCGCGGAGCACCTCGACCGGGCGTCCGGCGGCGACCAGCTCGCGCACGCGGGGATCGAAGACCTGGTGCGCCCAGGGGTTGGCCCCGCCGATGAAGCGGACGCGGAAGCGCAGGCCCTCGCGCCAGAGGACCTCGGCGGCGTGCAGCACCGCGAGATGGTTCTTGCGGGGCTCCTGGCTGCCGACGCAGAGCACGAGCGGCAGGCCGGACGCGCTCCGGCCCTCGGAGCGCAGGCCGTCCGGGAGCTCCACGGGCAGCGGGACCGGGACGACGGTCGGGCCGGTGAGGCCCTGAGCGGGGAGCGCGCGCACGAAGCCCTCGAACTCCAGCGCGGCCGCGGCGCTCACCGTGGCGACGCGCTCGGCGTGCTTGACCACGGAGAGGAAGTTGACGAAGCGCACCGTCTCCTCCGGCGGCACCGTGTCGGCGCTGACGACGGGGATCGCGTCGTGGCCGAGGACGACGACCTCGTTGCCGGAGTACTCGGCGAGGGCCGCGAGCGGCCCGCACTGGTTGTAGTCGGGCACCGAGGGGATGACGACGACGCTGCGGTAGGGCACGACGAACTCGATGCGCTCCGGATCGCCGTGCTCCCAGTCGCGCCGCCCGGCGGAGGACCAGTCGACGACGCGCTCGTGCTCGATCGCGCTCAGGCGCCGGAAGGACATCGATCCGTGGACCCAGGCGACCGGGACGATCTCGTGCTCGGCGTCCCAGCGGGACACGGTCTGGCGCACGACCCGCTGGACGCCGGTGTTGTGCCCGTGGCGGGCGGGGAAGTCGACGTCGATCAGGACGGCCCCGGTGACGACCTCGACGCGGGCGTCCAGATCGGCGAACCCGGTCGCGGTGCGGGAGCCCGCCTCGAGGAAGATGCGCAGCGCCGCCTCCTCGGGGGCGAGCTCGAGGGCGCGGCGGAACCAGTCGAACAGCTCGCTCGTCGGGTACGCGGCCGTGAACGACACCAGCGCGACCCAGGTCAGCTCGTCGTCCTGGCGCGAGCGGATCTCGCGGGCCACCTCGTCGAGGTACGGGCCGGGCCCGCGGGTGCGCAGCGAGGCGCGGCGCTCCTCGTCGAAGAGGAGCGCGCCGATCTGCTCCAGGCGCTGCAGCATCGCCTCCGTGCGGTGGGCGCGCGCGGCGGCCGCGCCGGCGGCCGAGACCTGCGACCGGTCGCTCATCGCGCCCGACCGGACAGGCGGCGCTTCACGAAGCGCGCGCTGTGGCCGACGGCGCCCGACAGCCCGAGCTGCTCGACGCGGATCTGGAAGGTGCGCACCAGGCGGAGCGGCTTCGTCACCCGCCAGGAGAGGGTGCGCTCGAAGCCGGAGGCGGTCACTCCGCCCACCTGGATCCGCTCGACCCACTCGTCGAAGGGGTCGTTGAGGAGGGAGTCGACCTGCGCGCGCAGGCGGGCGAGCTCCTCGTCCGGGGACTCGGGCTCGGCGAGACGGGGCTCCACGGGAACCCCGGATGTGCGAGCGGGCTCGGCCGGGACGGCTGCGGGAGCGGCGTCGCCGACGGCCGACTCGAGGCTCGGGTCGGGAGCGGGAGGAGCGTCCTCGCCCGTGCCGCCGAGGACGGGGGCGGGGTCCCCAGCGCTCTGCGGCGCCGGGTCCAGGGGGACGTCGGAAGGCTGCGTGGGCATGGCGAACACCTCGTTCGTGTCGTTCAGTCGGCGAGCGGGAGCAAGACTACCCGCCATGCGCCGCGCACCGGCACGCCAGCCAGGGGGCTCCAGGGTGGGCCGCACGTATAATGATGCGGTCCGTCGCCCGGCGGAGGCCGAGAGCTTGGAGTTCCATGCCCAGCAAAGCTGTGGATCGCGCGCGCGCGATCGCCGACGAGCCGTTCCAGATCGCCGGCACCACGTCGGCCGTCGGCGGCGGCTCGGGCGGCTTCGTCGCCTCCCTCGCCGAGATCCTGCGGCACCGCGAGCTGCTTCGCCTGCTCGTGGGGCGCGAGCTGAAGTCGCGCTACAAGGACAGCAGCCTGGGCTTCGTCTGGAGCCTCGTCCGGCCGCTGATCATGCTCCTCATCTACTACGTGGCGATCGGCCAGATCCTCGGGGCCTCTCGCGGCGTCCCGAACTTCGCGATCTTCGTCTTCTCGGGGCTCACCCTCTGGGGCCTGTTCAGCGAGATCGTGACCGCGGGCACCACGTCGATCCTCGGCAACGGCGGACTGATCAAGAAGGTGTACCTGCCGCGGGAGATCTTCCCGGTGGCGGCCATCGGCTCGGCCCTCTTCAACTTCGGTGTGCAGTTCGTCGTCCTGATCGCGGGAGCCGTCCTCACGGGCTCGCTGATCTTCGGCGTCCAGCTCCTCTACATCGTGCCCGCGCTGGCGATCGTGCTCGTGTACGGCCTCGCGCTGGCCCTGGCCCTCTCGGCCCTCAACGTCTACCTCCGCGACGTCCAGTTCCTCGTCGAGGTCGGGCTGCAGATCTTCTTCTGGCTCTCCCCCATCGTCTACGCGTGGAACTTCGTCGTCGCCGCCTCCACCGGAGCGGGCCACGGCTGGGCCGAGCAGCTCTACCTGATCAACCCGATCTCGAACGCGATCCTCGCCTTCCAGCGCGCGATCTGGGGAGACGGCTCGCGCGTCAGCATCATCGACGGCAACGAGATCGCCCCCCAGGTGTGGCCGCCGGACATGGAGCTGCGCCTTCTCATCGTCCTCGTCGTCGGGCTGGTGTTCGTGTGGATCGGCCACCGGATCTTCCGCCGCCTCGAGGGCAACTTCGCCCAGGAGATCTGATCGTGACCCTCACCAGCAAGCAGGAGTCCGTGCCCGCCTCCTCCGGCACCCCGACCGTCGTCCGGGTGCGCAACGCCTCCAAGCGCTTCGTCATCCGCAAGGACAAGTCGTTCAAGGAGCGGATCGTCAACTTCGGCCGCGGGCGCAAGCACCGCGACGAGTTCTGGGCACTCCGTGACGTCGACCTCGAGATCCCACTGGGCTCGACCGTCGGCCTCATCGGCGCGAACGGATCGGGCAAGAGCACGCTCCTCAAGCTCATCGGCGGCATCGTGCAGCCGACGACCGGCACCGTGGAGCGCCGCGGACGCCTCGCCGCGCTCCTCGAGCTCGGAGCGGGCTTCCACCCCGACCTCACCGGGCGCGAGAACGTCTACCTCAACGGCGCGATCCTCGGACTCTCGCGCAGCGAGCTGGACAGCAAGTTCGACTCGATCGTCGACTTCTCCGAGATCGCCGAGTTCATCGACACCCAGGTCAAGTTCTACTCGTCGGGCATGTACGTGCGGCTCGCCTTCGCTATCGCGATCCACACCGATCCCGACCTGCTGCTGGTCGACGAGGTGCTCGCCGTCGGCGACGAGCCGTTCCAGCGCAAGTGCATGGACCGCATCCGCGCCTTCCAGCGCGCCGGGAAGACCATCGTGCTGGTCACCCACTCGCTCGAGCAGGTCGGCGAGCTCTGCGACCGCACCATCGTCCTCGAGAAGGGCACCGTCGTCTTCGACGGCGAGACCTCCGAGGGACTCCAGGTCCTCCGCGAGAGCTTCGAGGACCGTCGGGCCGCCCGCCAGGAGCGCGAGGCCGAGGCCGCCGAGGCCGCGGACGAGCCCGCCCCCCAGCTCATCGAGATCCTGGGCTGCCGACTGCGCGGCGGATCCATCGAGCACGGCGGCACGGTCGTCCGCAGCGGCGAGACCCTCGAGTTCGACGTCACGGTGCGCACCAGCCGCCCGGTCGACGACTGGAACATCGGCATGGGCATCGACACCCCCCTCGGCCAGCGCGTCTTCGGGACGAACACCGAGCGCATCGGCACGCCGCTGAGCGCGGTCGACGGAGAGATGACGGTCACGTTCACCCTCCCCGACCTGCACCTCGGCGCCGGCAACTACGCCGTGCACGCCTCCTCGGCCACCTTCTCGCAGGGCGAGACCATGCGGATCCCGGTCGCCGCGACCTTCACGGTCGAGCGGGCCTCCGTGCACGACGGCGTCGTCGACATCGACTCCACCGTCCGCCTCAGCAGGCCGTGACCGCGCGGCGCCGCCGCCTCCTGGTCGACGCGACCGCCCTCGCGGCGCCGCGCCTGACCGGGGTCGGCCGCGTCCTGCTCGGCCTGCTGCACGCGCTGGACACCGACGCGACCGCCGCAGAGGTCGAGGTGCTCCTCGTCGTCCCGGCGAGCGAGGCGGGCTCGCTCGGGCGCTTCGGCTTCCGTACGCTGCGCGTCCGACCGGTGCCGCTGCCCCGGCCGGTGTGGAGCGCACTGACCCGAGTGCCCGCGCCGGGGATCGACCTCCTGCTCGGCCGCGGCGCCTACTTCTTCCCGAACTTCCGGAGCTGGCCGCTCGCCCGCTCCCGCTCGCTCACCTTCGTGCACGACGTCTGCTTCGCTGTGATGCCCGAGCTCGTTCCGCGCGAGCGCCGAGAGCTGCTGTCGCGGTCCGTGCCCCGGTGGATCCGGCGCAGCGACCTGGTCCTGACCGGCACCCCGTCCTCCGCGGCCGAGGTCGAGAGCGCTCTGGGCGTCGATCCGGCGCGCGTCCGCGTGCTGCCGACCACGATCGACGCCGACCTCTTCCATGCCCGCGGCGAGGAGGAGGTGGCCCGGGTCCGCGCGGAGCACGGGCTCGGGTCCTACCTGCTCTTCGTCGGATCGATCGAGCGCCGCAAGAACCTCGTCACCCTGGTGGACGCGTACCGGCAGGCCGAGCGGCCGGAGAACCACACCCTGCTCCTGGTCGGCGGGGACGGCTGGGACAACGAGGACGTCCACTCCGCCGTCGCCCGCGCGGTCGCCGCAGGAGCCGACGTGCGCTTCGCCTCCTCCTACGTCGCCGACGAGGATCTGCCGGCCCTGCTCACGGGCGCCGACGCCGTCGCCATGCCCTCCTGGCACGAGGGCTTCGGCCTGCCCGCCCTCGAGGCCGTCGCCTGCGGCACTCCGGTGCTCGCGGCAGACATCCCCGGCCTCCGCGACGCGCTCGCCGGGCGGGAGTCCGCCGCCGTCTTCATCGACCCGGCGGACCGCACCGGGTGGTCGGCCGCGATCGGAGAGGCGCTGCGCCGTCCCCGGCGACTCGCACCGGAGCCCATCCCGGGGTGGGACCGCACCGCCCGGCGCCTGCTCGAGCTGGCCTTCGACGACCGCTGATCAGCGCCGGGTCGTGAACAGCAGCCAGCGCCCGGAGGCGGAGGCGACCTCGGGCTCGACGTCCCCCGTCGCCGCCTCGACGTAGGCCCGCCAGCCGTCGGGGTCGTCGGTGTAGCCGGCGGTGTCCACGTAGACGGCGCAGGCGCCGCTGCCCGCCACCGCGTCGGCGAACTCCGCGGGGGCGTCGACGTCGCCCCAGACGTCCCAGCCGTAGGTGCCCTCCACAGCCCCGTAGCTCCAGCGGAGGCGTCCCTCCTCGGTCGCGAGGTAGGGCAGTGCCTCGTCGTAGTCGGAGAGCGCTCCGACCCGCCCGCTGTCGGGGAAGCTCTTCAGGGGGAGCTCCACCACTCCGCACCCGTCGTCCAGCTGCGCGTCGGCCTCCGACACGAACGAGCGCATCTCGGAGTCGTCGGTCGGAGCGATCGGCACCGCGGCCGATACTCCGGCCAGCTGATCGACCACGGCGACGGCGGCGAGCAGCGCCGCCACGAGGATCCGGACACCGCCACGGGCCGTGATCCGATCGAGCAGGAGTGCGAGCACGCCGAGGACGAGGACCGCGATGACGATCGACATCCGCGCCCACGCACGGATCGTCGGCCCCGCCACCAGCGAGACCACGACGCCCAGGCCCGTCACCGTGTAGAAGAGGAGCGCGGCCAGTGTCGCCACGGCGAGGACGCGCACGCGGGCGTCCGAGAAGAACCGGCCGACCGCGGTCGCACGGAGCGCCCGTCCGCCGCCGAGCGCGGTGATCGGGAGCGCCACGAGCGTGATCAGGAGCGCGACGCTGGCGAGGATCGAGAACCCGGGCGGCTCCGTCGTCGGCGCCACGCCGGACTGGCCCGCGTAGGTGTTGAGCAGGCCGTACCCCTGCGGCAGCCCGGTCCCCGACCAGGGCAGGCCCAGCAGCACGAGCTTGCCGGCGTAGGCCTCCGACTCCCCCACGGTCCGCGACGTGAAGTACGGGCTGTAGCGCTCCCCGAAGTCGAGCGAGAGCAGCAGCAGCGAGAGCCCGACGAACACGCCGAGCGCGAGGATCGGCACCGACGAGACCGCGAGCACGCGCAGCCGCTCGCGGGAGAGGAGCCCGGCGGCCGTGCTCACCGCCCAGGTCGCTCCGAGGACCAGGACCGCGAAGACGTAGTAGTAGCCGCCCGTGCTCGCCACCAGGAGCCCGAGCACGACTCCCGGGACGACGGAGCGCAGTACGCGGCTCCTCCGCGTCGCGCCCCGCTCGGCCCAGGCTCGGAGAGGATCGGTGCGCGGTCCGGCGACCATCAGCACCATCACGCCCAGGAGCGGGATCGCCCAGTAGTTGGCGAGGAACGCGTGGCCGAATCCGATCCGGAGGAAGTGGTACGGCAGCAGCGACAGCAGGACCGCGGAGAACGCCGCGACCCAGGGCCGCGTGCGGAGGGCGCGGAAGAACACGTAGCCGGTGACGGCGACCGTCGCGAACGTGCCCAGGTAGAAGACGTTCAGGAGCGTCGTCCCGTCGCGCACCACGAGGGCCAGGACCGACACGGCGAGGGCGGAGGCGACGTCGAACTGCGCGCTGAAGAAGGCGTTGAACCCGTCGGGGAAGCCGAGCGCTGCGTTGCCGTCGAACGGGAACGCCTGCGTGGCGCTGGTGAAGAGCGTGTAGTGCAGGATCTGGTCGTCGCCGCCCACGGTCCAGCGGGCCGTCAGGTCCTGCGGCCCGATCCCGAGCGCGAGCACGGCGGCGACGACCGAGACGAGGGCGGCGACGAGGGCCCATCCGAGCTCGACGAGCGTCCGGCGCCGCCGACTCGCCGTCCGCGGGCCGCGCACGTCAGTAGCCGCGCTCACGGCGCTGCTCCTCCACGCTGGTCTGGACGATCCGGTTCAGCTCGGTCTCGCCGTCGGTGCCCGCGTAGTCGTAGATGTCGAACCCCCCGCAGGCGACGATATCGGAGGGAGCGCCGAGCGTCCCGCGCGCGAGCCCCGCCCAGTCGGGCGAGCGGTCGGCCAGGACGAAGCTGTACTGCCGGTCGCGGTAGTCGCTCAGGTTGTTCATCCACAGCTGCACCGTGAAGTCGAAGTTGACCTGCTGGACGTGCAGCGAGGCCGGCCCGTAGAGGTCCAGCGGCCGCGTGGACCAGAACGAGCCGACGCCCGCGAGCTCGCGGCCGTCGATCCAGCGCTCCAGGCAGTCGGCGTCCGGGTCCGATCGCGCCTCGGCCGCCGCGGAGGCGACCGCCGTTGTGGCCGGCACGGCGGCGACGACGAGGCCTGCGGCGGCCAGCGGAGCGACGACGCGGACGACCGGTGCCAGCCGCGCGCCCGCAGCACGCCGGTGCGCCGCCGCGGGGCCGATCAGGGCGATCACGACCACGGTCGCGGTCACCGGGATCGGCATCAGGTAGCGGCTGACCGAGCTGCCGGTGAAGACCTGCACCACCAGGAGCACCGCCGTCTGCGCCGGCAGGAACGCGCACACCGCGAAGCGCGCACGGGCCGCCTCGTCGAGGGCGGCTCCCCGCGCCAGTCGGGCGACACCGGCCACGACGACGGCGAGGGCCGCCAGCAGCAGCAGACCCAGCAGCGCCACCTCGAGCTTGCCGATCAGCGGCGCCTTCAGCACCAGGAACTGCACGATCAGGTCGTCCAGGGCCGTCCCGGCGAGCGGCAGCCGGAGGTACCCGCCGGCGTCGGTCCCGATCAGGAAGCCGAGCGGTATCCGCAGCGCGGCCCCGAGCGCGGCGGCCCCGAGGACCGTTCCCGCGACGATCAGCACCGCTCGGGGAGCAGCGAGAGCGAGCACCAGCAGCACGACGAGGACCACCAGCAGGGGGCCGACGAACTGCACGAGGAGGAGCGGATCGGAGAGGGTCGTCGCGGCGACGGCCGCTCCGACCAGGAGCAGCGGACGCGCCGCCGGACGGCGCTCGCGCAGCGCGCCCAGGGCGACGGCGAGCCCGGCGAGGCCTGTGAGCACCGCGCCGTAGTAGTAGGTCGTGAGGAGGAAGGTGGTCGCCAGGGCCCCCTCGTTGTTGAGCGCGCGGCCCTCCGTCAGGCAGAGAACCAGCAGCACGGCGATGCCGGCGAGCGCGGCGGCGGGCCGCCGCCGGCGGTGCCGGTCCGCGACGAGCCGTCGCGCGAGCATCCGGAGCACGCCGTAGAGGAGGACGACGTTGAGCACGGCGTTGACCGCGAGCGCCGCCGCGGGATCGCCACCGGTCAGCAGCCACGCGACGCCGAAGACGGGGAGCTCGGGGAAGAGGAAGAGCTGGCTCGTCATCACCCACGCCGCGGGGCGGCCCTCGGCGAAGGACTGCAGGATCAGCGGCAGCGCCAGCGAGTCGCCGTCGCGGAAGAGCAGCGGCCGCCACGGCGTGCCGACCATGAATCCGAGCACGAGCAGGGTCCCGCTGACGACGACGGCGAGGGCGGCGAGCTCGAGGAGGGCCCTCCGGGTCCGAGGGGATCCCGTCGGACCCGCCGTCACCGGTGCTTCCCGCCGAACCGGATGGCCAGGACGAGCAGGAGGTTCTTCAGGAGGGTGTCGCTCGGGATCTTGGAGTTGCCGACCGTGCGGTCGAGGAAGACGATCGGGATCTCCTTCACTCCGCGGGCCCGGCGCAGCGCCCGGTACTTGAGCACGATCTGGAAGCCGTAGCCGGCTGCGCGGATCGTCTCGAGGTGGAGGGTGCGCAGGAGGTCCGCGCTGAAGAGGTTGAAGCCGCCGGTCCAGTCGGTGATCTTCGAGCCGAGGAAGAGGCGCGTGTAGAGGTTGCCGCCACCGCTCAGCAGCTTGCGGTCGAGCGTCCAGTCGGGAGTGCCCCCGCCGGCGATGTAGCGGGAGGCGACCACGAAGTCGGCGCCCGCGCGCACCTCGCGGAGGAAGGCGTCGATGTAGTCCGGGTCGTGCGAGAGGTCGGCGTCCATCTGCAGCAGGTAGTCGTAGCGGCGCTCGGCCGCGAGGAGGTGCTGGAAGGCCCAGATGTACGCCGCGCCGAGCCCCTCCTTCTTCTCGCGCGAGAGCACGAGGACCTCGAAGGTGTCGGACCCGAGCTCGGCCGCGAGCTCGCGCGCGCGGTCCGCGGTGCCGTCGGGGGAGCTGTCGTCGATGACGGCGACGGTCACGTGGAAGTCGGGGTTGCGGGACGCCGCGAGCGCGACCCGCGGCAGCGCCGTCGCGATGTTCGCGACTTCGTTGTAGGTGGGGACGACGACGGCGAGGGAGCGCATGAGGCGGGGAGGATCCGTTCTTCCGGTGCACCGGCTGACCGGTGAGAGCCCTGCGAGTATAACGAGGCGGTGCTCGCGAGCCTCCGAGCGCGCCCCGCGGCCCGCCGCCCCGTCCGCGCACTCTCTCAGGAACATGGCACCGGCTGTTCGACCGCCCGGCAGGGGTCCACGGTTACGATGGACGACAGTGCACGGCGGTTCACCCCTTGTTCGCCTGCCCCGATGGACGCCCGTCGGAGCCCGACGGTCGGGCATCGACGCCAGAGGGGGACGGGAAAGAGCACCGCAGATGAAGAGACTCCTCGAATCGCAGAAGGTCCGCTTCCTCATCGCGGGCTGCACCAACACGGCGATCGACTTCCTCATCCTCAACACGCTCGTGCTCCTGCTCGGTCTGCCGACCCTCGTCGCCAACGTCTTCTCCGTCCTGGTCGGCATCACGATCTCGTACGCGCTGAACCACTTCTTCGTCTTCCGCCACCCGGGCAGGGTCTCGGTCGCCACGTTCGCGAAGTTCTTCCTCGTCACCGGGTTCAGCTCGCTGGTCCTGCAGTCGGCGATCATCTACGGCTTCGAGGTCTTCTTCGACACCCGCTTCGGCAACTCGCTGCTCTTCCTCCCCAGCTCCGGCGAGAACGCCTTCCTCGCGATCAACATCGCCAAGGCCGTCGCCGTCCTCGTGGGACTGGTGTGGAACTTCTGCATGTACAAGTTCGTCGTCTTCCGCCGTCCGGCGCACGATGCGCTGCCCGCGATCGAGACGGTCTCCCCCGCCGCCGTGGCCGTCAGCACCGAGCCCGTCGACATCGTCCGCTGAGGGCCGCAGGCTCCCGGGCCCCGCTCGAGCCGCGTGCTAGCCTCGTCGAGTTCTTCCGACGGGGCACTCCTCCCGTCGACGCCGCACCACCCGGAGGCTCCCATCGCCCGCTCGACGTTGCCCATCGCGGTCGTCGTCGTCACCCACTTCTCGGGTGAGGTCCTCCGCGCGTGCCTCGAGTCCGTGCCGGAGGCGACGGAGCACGACGTGCGCATCGTGGTGGTCGACAACCTGACCACGGACGACTCCGTCCGCAGCGTCGTCGAGCGCCTGCCCCACGTCGAGTTCCACGAGACCGGGCAGAACCTCGGCTACGGCCGGGCCGTCAACTACGCGGTCGACCGCCTCGGGCCCGAAGTGGAGTGGATCCTGGTGACCAACCCGGACACGGTCTTCCTCCCCGGCTCGATCGACGCCCTCTACGCCGCCGCGACGGCGGACGACCGGATCGGCTCGATCGGGCCCCGGATCCTCGACTCCGACGGCACGATCTACCCCTCCGCCCGCGCTCTGCCCTCGCTCGGCACGGGCGTCGGGCACGCCGTCTTCGCCCACGTCTGGCCCGGCAACCCGTGGTCGGCGACCTACCGGCGCTCGCGCGCGGTCGAGACCCTCCGCCACGGCCGGATGGAGGCGGGCTGGCTCTCCGGCGCCTGCGTGATGGTGCGCCGCACGGCCTTCGAGGAGATCGGCGGGTTCGACGACCGCTACTTCATGTACTTCGAGGACGTCCAGCTGGGCGACTCGCTCGGACAGCGCGGCTGGACCAACGTCTACCTCGCCGACGCGGTCGTCTCCCACCTCGGCGGGCACTCCACCCGCCTGGCCTCGGCGCGGATGCTCGCGGTCCACCACCGCAGCGCCTACCTCTACCTCGCGCAGAAGTACGGGGCCTGGTACCAGGCGCCGATCCGTGCGGCGGTGCGCGCCGGGCTGGGCGCCCGGGTCGCGCTGATGCGCCTGCGCTCGAAGAGCTGATCCGGTCCGGTCGGGCGTGCCGCCTGGCCGGCGCCGGGCGGCCCGTCCGCCGGATCGGCGGTCAGGACGCGGAGTCGAGCTCCGCGTAGAAGGCCCGCGCCTCGTCCCAGGTCGGCAGCAGGCCCTGCGCCTCGGCCTCGGTCAGCGTCGGTGCGTCGGTGTCCTTCGGTGAGAGGAGCAGCTCGCCGGCCTCCTCCGGGAAGCGCAGGCCGATCTGCTCGTCGAGCGGGTCGATCCCCTTCTCCCGCACCGGGTCGAAGGTGGCGTTCACGAGGTACGAGACCACGGCGCCCTCGGTCAGCGCCACGAAGGCGTGCGCGACGCCCTCGGCGATGTAGACGGAGCGGCGGTCGACGTCGTCGAGCAGGATCGACTCCCAGCGCCCGAAGGTCGGCGACCCGACGCGCACGTCGATCACGTAGTCGAGGACCGCGCCGGAGAAGCACGAGACGTACTTGGCCTGCGACGGCGGGATCTGCGCGAAGTGGATGCCGCGGACGGTGCCGCGCCGCGAGACGGAGGTGTTGCCCTGCCGCAGCGAGAGCGGGTGCCCGACCTTCTCGGCCAGGCGGTCGAAGCGGTAGAACTCGTAGAAGACCCCGCGATCGTCGGGGAACTGGCGCGGAGTCACTTCGTAGACGTCGGGGATGTCGAGCTCTCGGATCTGCACGGTCGCCAGTTTAACGACGGCGTGTCACGGGCCCGCGACGCCCCTCTGCGCCACCCGGCGGCGTGCCGGAGCGCCGACCGTCGGCCGACGGACCGCTCGGGCATGATGAGGAGGTGACCTTCCTCATCACGGGCGCCTCCGGCATGCTCGGCACCGACCTGCGCGCGGCCCTCGGCTCCCGCCCCAGCACCGCCCTCGGCCGCTCCGACCTCGACGTGACCGACCTCGACGCCGTGCGCGCCGCCGTCGCGGGACACGACGCCGTGGTGAACTGCGCCGCGTACACCTGCGTCGACGACGCCGAGACCGACGAGGAGGAGGCGCACCGCGTCAACGCCGTCGGAGCGCGCAACCTCGCCCTCGCCACCGCCGAGACGGGAGCCGCACTCGTGCAGGTCTCCACCGACTACGTCTTCGACGGCTCCGCGACGACCCCCTACTCCGAGGACCACCCCCGGAACCCGATCTCGGCCTACGGCCGCACGAAGGCCGAGGGCGAGCGCCTGGTGCTCGATGCCAACCCGGACCGCGGGTACGTCGTCCGCACGGCCTGGCTCTACGGCGAGCACGGCGGCAACTTCGCTAAGACGATGGTGCGACTGGCGGGCGCGCACGAGACGCTGACCGTGGTCAACGACCAGCACGGCCAGCCCACCTGGACCGCCGACCTCGCCGCGCGCCTGATCGAGCTGGTCGACGCGGAGGCCCCGGCCGGCGTCTACCACGGCACCAGCTCCGGCGAGACGACCTGGCTCGGCTTCGCCCGTGCCGTCTTCGCCAAGGCGGGCCTGGATCCCGAGCGCCTGCGCCCGACCGACAGCGGCTCGTTCGTCCGCCCCGCTCCGCGTCCGGCCTACTCGGTCCTCGGACACGACGGCTGGAGCCGGGCGGGCCTGCCGCCGCTGCGCTCCTGGCAGGACGCGCTCGCCGCCGCACCCCTCGAGGCGGTGACCCCGTGACCACCACTCTCCGCGTCGTCGTCGACCAGATGCTCGCCCGCGTGCCCGGAGGCATCGGCCGCTACACCGAGGAGCTCACCCGCGAGCTGATCGCGACGGCTCCCCGCGACTGCGAGGTGGAGGCCGTCGTCTCCGCCCACCCGCCCGAGAAGGAGGAGGAGCTGCGCCTGCGCCTGCCCGGCCTCGCGCGCATCCACCGGCTGCCGCTCGGGCGCCGCGAGCTCTCGCGCGCCTGGCAGTACGGGATCGCCATCCCGGCCGGCGGCGGCATGATCCACGCCCCGAGCCTCTTCGCCCCGCTGCGCAGCCACGACGGGAGCGAGGGCGAGCAGATCGCCGTCACGATCCACGACACGGTGCCGTGGACGCATCCCGAGACCCTCACCCCGCACGGCGCGAAGTGGCACCGGGCGATGGCCAAGCGCGCCCGCAAGCACGCGGACGCCGTCGTCGTCCCCACTCACGCGGTCGCCCACCAGCTCTCCCAGCTGATGGACTTCGGCGATCGACTGCGCGTGATCGGCGGAGCCGTCGGCTCCGGCCTGGTCGTCCCGGAGGACGCCGACGAGCGCGCCACGGCGCTGGGCCTCCCCCCGGAGTACGTGCTGAGCGTCGGCACGCTGGAGCCGCGCAAGGGCCTGGTCTCGCTGATCGCGGCCTTCGGAGGAGCGTCCGCGCCGGCGATCCCGCTGCTCCTGGTCGGCCCGACCGGCTGGGGCGACCTCGACGTGGCCTCCGTCGCCGACGAGCAGGGCCTCGACGAGACGCGCGTGCGCGCCCTGGGAGTCCTCAGCGACGCCGACCTCGCCGTCGTCCTCTCCCGGGCCACCCTCTTCGTCTACCCGAGCATCGCCGAGGGCTTCGGCCTGCCCGTGCTCGAGGCGATGCACTTCGGAGTGCCGGTGGTGCACTCCGACGACCCCGCGCTGATGGAGGTCGCCGCGGACGCCGGCGTCGCCGTCGAGCGCGGCGACGCGAAGGACTACCCGGACCGCCTCGCCCTCGCCATGAGCAGCGTGCTCGCCGACACCGGGCTGCGCGAGCGGATGTCGGTGGCCGGCCGCGACCGCTCCCGCGCCTTCAGCTGGCGCGACTCCGCCGAGCGCGTCTGGGCGCTGCACGCCGACCTCTGAGGCGTGCGGCACCCGGCCGTCTACGGCGCGGAGTCGCCCGACAGTCCGGCGCTCACCAGCGAGTGCACGACGTCGTAGTCCGGGTCCTCCGGGTCGACGGCCGGCGGGACCAGCTCGATCGGATCCACCGGCTGCGACTTCGTCTTGAGCCCCAGCTGCACGAAGTAGCCGAGCATCCCCTGCGGGACGTCCGTCTTGATGACCTGGGACCCGGCGGACGCGACGTCCTGGAACTTGGCGAGGACGTTGCCCGGCTCGAACTGGGCGAGCAGCGCCTCCTGCACCTGCCGCTGGCGCGCCATCCGGTCGTAGTCGCTCGTGGTGTAGCGAGACCGGGCGTAGGCGAGGGCCTGCTCGCCGTTGAAGTGCCAGTGCCCGGGATCGATCCACTGGTTGACGCCCTGCATCACGCCGTCGGAGTCGGGCAGCCCGCCCAGGGGCAGCGGCTCGTCGGCCACGTAGTCGATGTCGATGCCGCCGAGCGCATCGATCAGCTGGGCGAAGCCCTCCATGTCGATCAGCGCGTAGTACTGGATCCTCAGATCGAGGATGCCCTCGACCGCGTCGCGCATCGCCTCGATGCCGGGCTCGCTGCCGTGGTCGACGGCGTCGGGGTAGAGCTCCGGGTGCTTCAGCTCGACCTCGGTGTAGACCGAGTTGAGCTTGCAGACGTCGACGGCGCAGTTGTCGGTGTCGTAGCCGTCGGGGTAGAGCTCGTGCATCGGGCTGGTCTCGGGGAACGGGAAGTCGACGAACTCGCGCGAGACGCCGATGATCGAGGCCTTGCCGCTCGACGCGTCGATGCTGACCACCGAGATGCTGTCGGGGCGCAGACCGTCGCGGTCCTCTCCCGCGTCGCCGCCGAGGAGCATCACGTTGTAGCGGCCGTCGATCGGCTGCTCGATCGCTCCACCGCCGAAGATCGACGACAGCGTCCCCCGGGTCACGCCGAGCAGGTAGGTGCCGTAGGCGGTGGTGCCGACCGAGACCGCCATCAGCGCGATCGTCGCGAACGCGAGCACTCCGCGCATCCGCGGGCGCACCCGGACGACGCGGATCAGGCGGAGGGTGTCGAGCGTCAGCACGGCCCAGACCACCCCGTAGACGACGAGCGCGGCCTGGAGCGCGAGCATCGAGAGGTCGAAGGTCGCGAGCGTGTAGAGGCCGGTCGGGAAGACGAAGTAGAGGAGCACCGCGACCAGGAGGGCGACCCAGAGCCCGAGGGTGAAGCCGAGCCCCAGGCGCCCGAGCCGGCGGTTGCCCGCGAGGACCTGAGCGGACCCGGGCACCAGCAGGTTGACGATCAGCAGCCACCACGCCCGCCGCGTCATGAAGGCGCGGGAGGCGACGTCCGGGTGCCGCAGCGGCAGGGCGACGGCCGTCACAGGCCCGCCACCAGGGCGTCGTTCTTCGCGGCGACCTGCACCTCGAGGTCGGCGGCGAAGTCGTCGAGCGCTGCGGAGAGGGCGTCGTCCGCCGTCGCGAGGATCTTCACCGCGAGCAGTCCGGCGTTCCGCGCTCCGCCGATGGAGACGGTGGCGACGGGGACGCCCGCCGGCATCTGCACGATCGAGAGGAGGGAGTCGAGCCCGTCGAGTCGGGCGAGCGGGACCGGCACTCCGACGACGGGGAGCGAGGTCACGGCGGCGAGCATGCCGGGGAGGTGGGCGGCTCCGCCCGCTCCGGCGATGACGACCTTCAGGCCGCGGCCGCGGGCCTCGCGGCCGTACGCGATCATCGCCTCCGGGGTGCGGTGCGCGGAGACGACCCGGACCTCGTGCGCCACGCCGAACTCGGCGAGGACGGTGGACGCCGCCTGCATGACGGACCAGTCCGAGTCCGAGCCCATCACGACGCCGACGAGCGGCGCGGGCCCGTTCACGAGCGCGTCCGCGCTCACGAGAGGGCTCCGGCAGGGGTCGGGGAGGTCGGCAGGCTCGTCACGGCGACCATCGTACGGGTCAGTCCGTGAGAACGGCCGCCGCCGCGCGAGCCTCGTAGACCACGAGGTCGAGGTCGTCGCCGGTGGCGTTCACATGCCCGACCTTGCGGCCCGGTCGCGGCTCCTTGCCGTAGTTGTGCACCTTCACGCCCGGGTGATCGGCGAGCACCCGCGGGTAGCGGTCGGTCAGCGACTCCCCCACCGGGCCGCCGAGCACGTTGACCATCACGGTCCACGGATCGCGGCAGCCCGTCGCGCCGAGCGGCAGGTCGAGGACCGCGCGCAGGTGCTGCTCGAACTGCGACGTGGTCGATCCGTCCATCGTCCAGTGGCCACTGTTGTGCGGGCGCATGGCCAGCTCGTTGACCAGGATCCGGTCGTCCGTCGTCTCGAACAGCTCGACGGCCAGGACGCCGGTGACCCCGAGGCTGTCGGCGATCGTCTGCGCGATCTCGGCCGCGGCTGATGCGAGCCGGCCGGCGGACGCGGGGGCCGGAGCGATCACCTCGGCGCAGACGCCGTCGCGCTGCACCGACTCCACCACCGGCCAGAGGATGCTCTCGCCGGAGGGACGCCGGGCGACGAGCTGCGCGAGCTCGCGGCGGAAGCCCACCAGCTCCTCGACCAGGAGCGAGCCGCCCCGGCCGTCCTCGGCGAGGGCGGTGAACCAGTCGTCCGCCTCGTGGGCGCCGCGCACCACGCGCACGCCCTTGCCGTCGTAGCCGCCGCGCGCGGTCTTCACCACGGCGCTGCCGCCGTGCTCGGCCAGGAACTCCCCCAGCTCCTCGGCGGAGGAGACCTCGGCCCACTCGGGCACGGGCACGCCGAGCTCGGTCAGGCGGCGCCGCATCATCAGCTTGTCCTGGGCGAACAGCAGAGCGTCGGGGCCGGGGTGCACGGCGACGCCGCGGGCGACGAGCTCGCGGAGGATCGGCTGGGGAACGTGCTCGTGGTCGAACGTCACCACGTCCACGGTCTCGGCGAAGGCGAGCACGGTCGCCTCGTCGCGGTGGTCGCCGACCCGTGTCGCGGCGAGCCCCGCCGGGGCGCCCTCGCTCTCGGCGAGCACGGCGATCTCGATGCCGAGCTCCACCGCCGCGGGGATCATCATCCGTGCGAGCTGGCCGCCCCCGATCACGCCGACGCGCATGGCGCTCCTCCGTCTCCGCCCGCTGGCGCGGGGCGGCTCCATGCTACCGAGGCCCCGACGCGCTCACGCGGGCGGCGGCCACTCCGGCTCGAGAGCGGGAGCCGCGCCGATCGCCTCCCGCAGCAGGTCGGCCGTGAGCTCCGGATCCGGCAGGTCCCGCAGCACGAACACCTCGGCTCCCGCCTGCAGGATCCGGACGTCGCCGCACCGGGCGAGGCGCTGGCCGAGGGAGCGCTCGACCGCGACCTCCATCCTCCGATCGAAGACCACCTCGGCCCGCCGGATCGACGCCACGCCCCGGCGCGCGCTGAGGCCGGAGGCGGTGACGCGGTAGCGCACGCTCGCCCAGCCCGCGATCCCGGGAGCGCAGAGGAGCAGCACCAGAAGTGCGGTGCCGAGCCCGATGATCCAGCGCTGCAGGGCGAGCTCGAACTGCGCGGCGAAGTAGAAGCCCGTCCAGGTGAGCAGGAGGAGGCCGACGACCGGTGCGACCGCCCGGCGGGCGCGCGGGGTCAGCCGCGCCAGCTCGCGGTCGGCGGGGTCGGTCCTGGCCATCAGGAGCGCAGGTGCGTGACGTCGCCGGCCGTGAACGAGCGCAGCGCGCCGCCCTGCTCGAGCAGGAGCGAGCCGTCCGGGGCGAGTGCGGAGGCGGCCCCCTCCTCCTGCGTGCCGTCGGGCAGTTCGAGACGGACGCGCGTGCCGAGGGTGCCGCAAGAGGCGCGGACGGCGGCGGCCGCTCCGGAGGCCTCGGCGTCGCCCTGGGCGAGCAGCGGAGCCAGCAGCCCCTGGAATTCGGTCAGGAACGCGGCGAGCACCTCGTCGGCGCTCGTCGTCCGTGCTCCGGCGAGGGCGAGCGAGGTGGCGGTCGGGACCGGCAGCTCCGCCTCCGTCAGCAGCAGGTTCACACCGGTGCCGACGACGACCCGTCCGTCCGGCAGACGCTCGGCGAGGATCCCCGCGACCTTCCGGCCGTCGATCAGGACGTCGTTGGGCCACTTGACGGCGACGTCCCCGTCGACGAGGGGTGCGAGGGCCCGGGCGAGAGCGGCGCCGGCCACGAGCGGCAGCCAGCCGGAGGCCTCGGCGCCGAGGGCGGAGGCGTCGACTAGAGTCGAGGCCGCGAGCGTGCGGCCCGCGGGCGCCTGCCAGACGCGCCCCAGCCGGCCGCGCCCGGCGCGCTGGTCGCCGGTGGCGACGACGGAGAGGTGCGGCCACACGGCGGGGTCGGCGGCCGCCCGCTCGCGGAGCTCGTCGTTCGTCGACCCCGCCGACTCGAGCGCGAGGACGCGGGGGGAGACGGCGAAGGAGAGCGGGAGGAGCATGCCGCCACGGTAGCGGCGGCTCCCGCGAGGCCGCTCCGAGCGCCGCGCGCGACGGCCCGCCCTTGTCCGGATCCTCCCGTCGGGAGCGGCCCTCCCTGTGCGAGTACGACAAGAGGAGGCGTCCGCCCCGCCGGTAGGGTGAGCGGGTGACCGCGAACACCGAACGTCCCGCGCCCGATCTGTACACGACCGCGGGGAAGATCGCGGACCTCAGGAACCGCTACCACGAGGCCGTCACGGCCAGTGGCGAGGCGGCGATCGAGAAGCAGCACGCCAAGGGCAAGATGACCGCACGGGAGCGGATCGACACCCTCCTCGACCCGGGTTCGTTCGTCGAGCTGGACGAGTTCGTCCGCCACCGCACCCACGCCTTCGGCATGGAGAAGAAGCGCCCCTACGGCGACGCCGTCGTCACCGGGACCGGCACCATCCACGGCCGCCAGGTCGCCGTGTACTCGCAGGACTTCACGATCTTCGGCGGCTCGCTCGGCGAGGTGGCCGGCGAGAAGATCATCAAGGTGATGGACCTCGCCCTGAAGACCGGCGTCCCGATCATCGGCATCCTCGACTCCGGCGGAGCACGGATCCAGGAGGGCGTGGTCGCCCTCGGCAAGTACGGCGAGATCTTCCGCCGCAACACCGCGGCGAGCGGCGTGATCCCCCAGATCTCGATCATCTGCGGCCCTGCCGCGGGAGGGGCGGTCTACTCACCCGCCCTGACCGACTTCGTGATCATGGTCGACAAGACCAGCCAGATGTTCGTCACCGGGCCCGACGTGATCAAGACCGTCACCGGCGAGGACGTCGGCATGGAGGAGCTCGGCGGCGCGCTGACCCACAACAAGATCTCGGGCGTCTCGCACTACCTCGCGAGCGACGAGAACGACGCGCTCGACTACGCGCGGACGCTCCTCTCCTTCCTCCCGGACAACAACCTGTCGCCGGTACCCGTCTTCGAGACCGAGGTCGATCTCGAGACGACCGACGCGGACCGCTTCCTCGACACGGTCATCCCGGACAGCCCGAACCAGCCGTACGACATGCGCACCGTCATCGAGCACATCGTCGACGAGGGCGACTTCCTCGAGGTGCAGCCGCTGTTCGCGCCGAACATCATGATCGGCTTCGGCCGCGTCGAGGGCCGCTCCGTCGGCATCATCGCGAACCAGCCGAGCGCCATGGCGGGCACGCTGAACATCGAGGCGGGCGAGAAGGCGTCCCGCTTCGTCCGCTTCTGCGACGCGTTCTCGCTGCCGATCCTGACCCTGGTCGACGTCCCGGGCTACCTGCCCGGCACCGACCAGGAGTGGACCGGCGTCATCCGCCGCGGCGCGAAGCTGCTCTACGCCTACGCCGAGGCGACCGTGCCGCTGGTCACGGTCATCCTGCGCAAGGCCTACGGCGGCGCGTACATCGTGATGGGGTCCAAGCAGCTGGGAGCCGACATCAACCTCGCGTGGCCGACCGCCGAGATCGCCGTGATGGGCGGCCAGGGCGCGGTGAACATCCTCTACCGCAACGAGATCCGCAAGGCGGAGGAGGCCGGTGAGGACGTCGCAGCCGTCCGGACGCGCCTGGCGAACGAGTACACCTACAACGTCGCGAGCCCGTTCCTCGCGGCCGAGCGCGGCGAGCTCGACGGCGTGATCGAACCCTCGGCGACGCGTGTCTCCGTCATCAAGGCGCTGCGGGCGCTGCGCACCAAGCGCGCCAACCTGCCCGCGAAGAAGCACGGCAACATCCCGCTCTGACCCGGCCTGCTCGGACGCCGCGGCAGGAGACGGGAGACCGTCCGTGCCGCGGCGTTCCGCTGCGCCCACCTCCTCGCGGGGCGGAGGGGCGGAACGATCAGTCGGAGGAGCCGGGGCCGGTCCGTCGGGCAGCGGACTCCGCGGGAGCATCGGGCCGCACGACGGGAGCGGCCGGCTCCGCGGCCGGAGCACCCGGCTCCCCTGTCGCGGAATCGGGCTCCGCTTCCCGGGCATCCGCCCTCGCAGCCGGAGCACCCGCCTTCACCGCAGGACCACCCGCCTTCACCACAGGACCGTCCGGCTCGGCTGTCGGAGCACCCGCCTTCGCCGCAGGAGCGCCTGCCCTGGCGGCCGGAGCATCCGGCTTCGCCGCGGACGCCTCGGACGGCTTCTCCTCCGGCTTCGCCCCGACCACCCGCGCGAACGCCAGCGCCTGCGCGGCGGAGAGGTCGGGCAGATAGGCGCGACCCAGCGCGGCTCCGATCCGGGGCAGCTGCAGCGCGTCGGCGTAGGTCATCCAGAGGCCCGCGTAGCGCGGGTGGAACTTGGCCTTGAAGCGGAACAGCGACGTGAAGCCGTAGGCCGGCTCGAGCGTCCGCGAGAGGAACTCGAGCAGGCGCGAGAGGACCGTCGGCTCCGGAGGCTCCTCCCCCTCCTCGACCGGTGCGGTGGCGAGCGGTGCGCCCGAGAGCGAGAGGAACTCGGCGCCCTCCTCCTTGACGCGCAGCGCCGCGGAGGCGATGAGGAACTCCATGATGCCGGGCATCGAGTCGTCGGAGCGGCGCATGAAGTCGAGGGTCCAGCCGACCACGCGCCCCTCCCGATGCACGGGCAGCCAGCTCGTCACCCCCTGCAGCACGCCGTCCGGTCCGACCGCGAGCAGGAGGGCGACGTCGGGATCGCGGACCTCGTCGATCCCACCGAGGGTGAAGCCCATCTCGGGCAGCGCCTTCTCGGCGACCCAGCGCTCCGACAGGTCGACGATCTGGTTGGCCATGCCGAGGGAGAGCTCGGGCCAGCTGGTCCACTGCGCCTCGATGCCCAGCTTGATGCCGCGCGTGAGCGGGTAGCGCACCTTCTGCCACCGCTTGCCGGTGAGCTCGAAGGAGGAGAGCTCGATGATCGTCTCCTCGCCGACCGAGAGGCGCGACCAGCCGAGCCGGTCGAAGACGGGGAGCAGCTCGTCGTGGATGCTGTAGAAGACGGGCGTCCAGCTGCGCTCGTCGCAGAAACGCACGAACTCGGCCACGACGTCCTCCCGCCGCTCCGGAGCGCAGGCCGGGTCGGAGAGGGTGATCGCCACGCCGCCGATCACCCGGTAGGCGACTCCGCCGGTCCCGTCGGCCGAGATCCAGTGCGCGTTGCCCTCCCAGGTCCCCTGGTGGCCGAGGCTGCCGGCGCCGTGCAGGGACAGGAGCGCGCGGTACCGCGCCTCGTCGCCGCGGTTCCGCTGCACGTCGGTGGCCCGGAGCAGAGCGACCACCGCAACGACGACCACGAGCCAGAACACCGGGCCGACCCACTCGAAGACGATCCGCGCGACGGGCTCCCGCGGCACGGCGAGCAGTCCGGCGCCGCCGAGGAAGCTCACCGGGACGAAGCGCAGCAGCCCGTCCAGGAGGAGTCTCCCGAGGCCCAGGAGCGGCTCGAAGCTCGTGCGCACGCCGGCCGAGAGCGCCAGGTAGCCGCCGAGGGACACGACGAAGGCGATGGCGACGACCCGCGTCCAGAGCCTCGCGGCGGCACGGGGCGCGCGGATGCGGAAGTGCCTCCTCCCGAACACGAGCATCGCCACGACGGCCAGCGGCACCAGCACCGTCGTCGCCACCCAGAGCAGGTACTCGGCGTAGTACAGGAACTCGGGGTGACGGGCGGCGCGCTGGAGGGAGAAGACCTCCAGGATCGCGATCGCGATGTTCACCCCGACCGCCAGCAGCAGGCCCAAGCGGCGCCCGGAGCGCAGGCCGTAGGCGGCGACGAGCAGGAGGAGGAGCGGGACGAACGTCAGCAGGATCGGCCCGGGGGCGACCAGGCTCAGCTTCACGTGGTGCGCGCAGTGCCGGAGGGCGCGGCTGCACGGGTCCTCGAGGTCCGTCGTCCCCGTGAAGGCGCTCTGCAGCAGTCGGCCGAGGAACGAGAACGGACCGTAGCCCGAGTCCGAGAGGACGGCGACGAGCGGACCGATCGCGGTGACGACGACGACCGCCGCCAGCAGCCCCCGGGACTCGCGGTGCGAGCTCGGCGCCGGACGCTGCGGACGCAGCCCCGCCGCTCCCCGCGCGAGCACCGCGCCGAGCACGAGCCCCGCGCCGCCCCCGAGGAGCCGGTACGCGTCGGCGGAGTCGCCCGCGTAGAGAACGAACATCAGCACGACGGCGAAGACGGTCACCCGGAGCCTGCGACGCCACAGAGCGCCCATGAAGGCGGTCGAGCCGATGAGGGCGCCGACCGCGCCGATCAGCGGGTCGAAGGTGTGGTCGCCGACGGTGTCGCCCGCCCACCACTCCCCGACGAGAGCGCCGATCGACTGCACGGAGGACCCGACGACGATCCCGACGGCGCCGGTCACGAGGAAGGCGAGGAGGGTGCGGGCCGAGCCGAGGCGGCGCTCCGCGGCGAGGAGCATCGGGAGCACCAGCACGACGTCCAGGAGCAGCTGCAGCGGGTCCGCCGCGATCAGGAGGGCGGTCACGGCCGTCCACGGACGGCCGTCGAGGGTCGTCATCGGGCCCGCCGCCCACCAGGCCGTCGTCTCGGCTCCCGCGGGGGCGACGAGCGTCCCCGTGATCGCGCTCGCGGCCAGGAGGACCAGGACGACCGAGACGGCCGCCGGCGACCTCCGGACCAGCAGACGCAGGGGGCGCAGCGCCGCGGCACCGCTCCTCGGGAACCACGTCGGCATGCGGGGACGCTCCTGTTCGCAACGGACGGACGACGCTCCGGCGGCATCCGGCGTCAGCATAGCCATGCCCCGCCGACCGGCGCCGTGAACGGCATGCGATAGCGTCGCGGGATGACCGCCTCCGACTCCGCACCCGCCGTCGTCATCTCCACCCCCGGCCTCGACGCCGCCGAGATCGCCGCCGTCACGGCCGTCGTCACCGCACTGACCTCTCGCACCGAGGCCGAGCCGGAGACCCCGCAGGAGCTCAGCGGGGGCTGGAACGACCGCGCCGCGGCGGTCCGCGGGCCGCTGCGGCCGGCACCCGGAGCGTGGCGCTCCTTCTCCGGCTGAGCGGACTCGCAGACGCAGCCCGTCGGGGAACGAGCGATCCGCGACGCGGAACGTGAAATTTGTCCCCCGATTAGTCCCCTAAAGTGCTGACTATGCGCCTCCTGGCGGAGCGAGCACACTAGTGGACGTACGGTGCTCCTCCTTCGGAAGGGGCACCGCCAATCACTCGCCGACCAGGGTAAGCAGGCGGGTGTGTTGGGGGCGAGTGAGGGTAATATTCGGGTTGTTACCCTCACTCGGGGTTTGACGGCGGGCCGGGCCCCCTCTTCGGAGGAGTGGACGGCCCGCCGCACTCCGTTAACGGGCTCTTCTCATCACGCGCTGTGCGCTCGACGGGCCCTGCTCGTGAAAGCTCTGCTCACCATCGTGCCGCGCCGACGATCGGTCCGCTCCGAGAGACCGGGCGCGCCGAGACTTGAGCCGTGCTGAGAGCCGGAGCGTACCGCCCGCGGCACCGATCCGACATCCGCACGCCCTCCGGGGGGGTCGCCGCCGGTCGCTGCGCAGGCGGACGGCCGCGCCGTCCCGCGCGCTCTCCGCCGCTCAGACGTCCCGTCCGCCGACGCCGTCGCGCCGGATCTCGACCCAGGCGTCGACCTCGTCCCCCGCGTCGTCGGAGCCGAGGGCGCCCGCGCTGCCGTCGCCGGCCGTCCGCAGGCCCACGACCGTGACGGCTGACGCCGAGTCGGCCGACGCGGTGCGCACCACCACGCGGTCGACCTCCTCGCGGATCCCGCTCAGAGCCTGGGCGAGCTCCCCCAGCACCCGTCGGCTCTCGCCCTCGGAGGTGCGGTCGAGGCCGCCGTCGTCGAGCACCGAGACGGTCACCCCCCGCCGCCGCGCGTCGAGCACGAGACGCCGCACCTCGTCGTCCAGCAGCCGCCGGCCGCGGATCTCGTCGCGCACGGCCGCCTCGAGCAGCCGGCACTCGCGCCGCTCCTCGTCGGTGAGGCCCGGTCCCGGCTCGGCGATGCGCAGCAGCATGTCGGCGGCGAGGGCACGGGTCTGCTCCAGCCGGACCTCGCGCTCCGTGAGGTGCGCCTCCTCCGCGGCCCGCCACGACGCGGCCGCGCGCTCGGCCGCCTCGAGCACGCGCGCCTCGGAGCCCGCGCGCCCGAGCTCGACGATGAGCAGCTGCGCGATCGCGACCCAGGCGATCCCCCCGACGACGCCGAGAGTGGCCAGCGCGGCCGGGCCGGCCCAGAACACGGTGTGCACGATCAGGAAGCCGACGCCGACCCAGGCGCAGGCCGCGCGCCGGCGGGCGCACACGATCGTCATGAGGGTGCCGACCGCGGCGATGTACCAGGTGGAGTAGCCGTTGGAGGCACCCGGATCGAGCGAGGGCGCGACCAGCAGCGGCAGAGCGACGGCGACCGCGGTCATCCCGACCGCGACGGGCAGGGCGAGCCGGGTCGTCGCTCCCGGCCAGAGGGCGACGACGGTCGCCGCGACGTACAGCGCGACCGCGACGAGGTCGGCCGGCGTGGCCGGGGAGATGCGGAAGGAGAAGAAGGCGAGCACCACGTGGTACAGCGAGAAGCCGGCGCCGAGCGCCTGGAGCAGGGGGCGCGGGTAGGCGATCACGGCCCTCCTCCCGCGTCCGCCCGCCAGGAGAGGACGACACGGGTGCCCTCGCCCGGAGTCGAGTCGACCCGCGCCGATCCCCGCGCGTTGTGCACCCGCTCGAGGATGGAGAGCCGGATGCCCAGCCGCTCGCGCGGGACGTCGGCGAGCCGGAAGCCGCGGCCGTCGTCCTCCACCACGACCTCCACCGCGCCGTCGCCCAGCAGCCCGTGCACGGCGCGGTGGACGCTGCCGCTCGGACCCGCGTGCTGGACGCTGTTGGCGAGCGCCTGCCAGACCGCGCCGAGCAGCGCCTCGGCCACCGGGCGCGGCAGCGTCGTCGCGCGCGGATCCACTCCCTCGGCCGTCGCGACCGCGATCTCGGTCCCGAAGGTGGACGCCGCGTGGGCGAGCTGGCGCTGCAGGAGCTCGAGCGGGACCAGCCCCTCGGGCGCCTCCGGCTCGTGGTCGGGCAGCAGCACGGCGAGGGTGCGCTGCGCCATCGAGGAGACCAGCGCACGCTCGGCCGGCGACTCGGCGGAGGCGGCGGAGAGCAGCGTCGCGAGCACGTTGTCGTGCACCAGGGCGTCGACCTCGACCCGCTCCACCTCGCCGGCGTGCTGGCGCATCGCCGCCTCGTACTGCTCCATGGCCGTCGTCTGCGCACGGTCGATCTCGTCGGCCGACTGCCGGAGCACGGTGATCAGCACCAGCATCACGAAGCCGACGATGCCCACGTAGGCGGCGTCGAGGATCGCGCGGGTCGGCTCCGCCCCGCCGCCGGAGGGGAGGACGCGCAGCAGCCCGAACAGCACGGTCGTCACCGACACGTACGCGATCGCGATCCGGAGGGGAGCGGCGATCGTGCAGAAGGCGGTGCCGATGGTCAGCAGGTACCAGATCCACGGGGTCTCGCGGTCCTCGCCCCCGGTGGAGACGGCGGCCGGCCAGGTCAGGAGGGCGATGAGGACACCGACGGCGACCAGGACCGCCGTGATCCGCGTGCCCCGCCGCAGCACGGCGGTGACCACGGCGGCGGTGAGCGATCCGAAGACCAGCACCAGCACCGGCCAGGCCACCTCGGGGCGCAGGAGGGGCAGCTGCGCGAGGATCGGCGGGACGGTCTGCACGCCGAAGCCGAAGCCGAAGAACGACACGACCGTGCTGATGATCCGGTCGATGCGCTCGCGCCCGGCGTTGCGGCGGGCGATCGGCGCCTCAGCGCCCGCCATCGCCGTCGTCCGGGTCGATGCCCGGCAGGATGCCGTCCTCCACCGCGCGCCGCAGCAGATCGACCTTCGTCGGGGCGGGACGGCCGATCTCGACGTACTTGTCGCGGATCCGGTCGAGGTACTCCTTCGCCGTCGACACCGAGATCTGCAGCCGCTCGGCCACCAGCTTCAGCGGCAGCCCCGAGGCGTAGAGGTGCAGGACGTCGCGCTCGCGACGGCCGAGCACGGCCCGCGCGAAGTCGTCGTCGGCGTCGATGGCCGAGGCCCACTCCAGATTGTTGAGGACCTCGCCGCGGGCGACCGTGCGGATGGCGGCGACGACCGTCGACATGGGCGAGGACTTCGGGATGACGCCGGCCGCTCCCGCGGCGAGCGCCTCCCGCACGGCCACGACGCGGTCGGCGATGCTGTGGACGAGGACGGCGGAGCCGCGCACCTGCCCCCACTTGACGTTGCTGGTGATGCTCGAGCCGTCGTTCAGGGACAGGTCGAGGACGAGCACCTCGATCTCGGCGCCGCCGATCGTGCTCTCGAGGGCCTGGACGGTCTCGGCGGCGGCGACCACCTGCATCCCCGCGCTCTCGACGGCGGCGGCCACGCCCAGGCGCACCGACTCGTGGTCGTCCACGATCGCCACGCG
This sequence comes from Rathayibacter sp. AY1E8, assembly GCF_002931415.1. Taxonomy (NCBI): domain Bacteria; kingdom Bacillati; phylum Actinomycetota; class Actinomycetes; order Micrococcales; family Microbacteriaceae; genus Rathayibacter; species Rathayibacter sp. AY1E8. The sequence goes on along the minus strand of NZ_PSVI01000001.1, from coordinate 103,627 downwards.
CACGCGCGGGGCCTCGGCTGCGTCGACGTGGGGCTCCATCCCGCCCATGGTACGCAGGCGCGGGCCCGCGGTCAGTCCTCTCGGCGGACCAGTCGCGCAACGGCCTCCACGTGGGAGGTGTGCGGGAAGAGGTCGAAGCCCTCGAGGCGCTCCAGCTCGTAGCCGGCCCCGGTCAGGGCGCCCACGTCGCGGGCGAGCGCGACCGGGTCGCAGGCGACGTAGACGAGCTGCGCCGGCCGCAGCTCCGCCAGAGCGTCGGTGACCGCTCGGCCGGCGCCCGAGCGCGGCGGGTCGAGGACCACGGTCGCCGCGCGCCACCGCGCCCGCTCGCGCGCATCGGCCTGGGCGACGACGTCGCGGAGGTAGCGGTCGACGCGGGCGGTCACCGCGCGGGCGCCGACCTGGTCGGCCAGGTTCTCGAGCGCGTGCTCGGTGGCGCGGGAGTCGCTCTCGACGCTGGTCACGCGCACTCCGGCACCGAGGCGGTCGGCCAGCGCCGCGGCGAGCAGGCCCACCCCGCCGTAGAGGTCGTGGTTGGCGGCCGACGGGTCCGCCGCGTCCGCATCGACGGCGGCCTGCACGGCCTCGAAGAGCGCGGCGGCGGCTCCGCGGTGCACCTGCCAGAAGCCGGTGCGGTCGACCCGGAAGGTGCGGTCGGCGACGAACTCGCTCACCACCGTGCGGTCGCGGCGGGCGCGCTTGTCGGAGGGGTCGTGCACGAGCACCGCGGCTCCCTCGGACCCGGCCGCGTCGACGAGGTCGACCACCGAGCCGGGAGCGAGGCGCTCGCCGAGCGGTGCGGCCAGGGAGGAGTCGGCAGTCGCGAGGGGCAGCGACTCCACGGTGACGACGTGGTGGCTGCGTGCCGCGTAGGGGCCGACCCGTCCGTCGTCGTCGACGTGGAGGCGGTTCCGCGTGCGCCAGCCGAGGCCGCCGGACGCGTCGTCCCCGCCGATCGGCGAGACCTCCACCTCGACCTCGCGACGGGCGAAGCGGGAGAAGGAGTCGACGAGCACGAGGCGCTTCAGCTCGCGCTGGTAGGCCAGGTCGGCGTGGCCGAGCTCGGCGCCGCCGACGCGCTCCCCCGGGCGGCGGTCGAGGGCGGCCTCGGGCCAGACGTGCTCCACCCGGTGCTCGGACGCCTCGAGCACCTCGAGCGCCTCGGCACGCCAGAAGCTGTCGTGCCGGACCTCGCTGATCCGCGCCCGCACGCGCTCGCCGGGGAGGACGTCCGGGACGAAGACGACGCGGCCCTCGTGCCGGGCGACGAACACGCCGCCGTGGGCGACGTTGCTAATGTCGAGCTCGATCTCGGTCCCGAGTGCGTCGTCGGCCCCGTCGGGGCGGGCGGATGCTCGGGACGGGGTCTGTGCCATCCGTCGAGCATCCCACAGCGTGGGCCCGGCCGCAGGGAGCCCTCGTGCGCCTCTACCTCGCCTCCACCTCCCCCGCGCGCCTCGCGCTGCTGCGGGCCTCCGGGATCGAGCCCGTCGTCGTCCCCTCCGAGGTGGACGAGCCCGCGGCCGTCGCCCGGGCCGAGCAGGAGCGGGGCGCGGCACTGGACGCGGACGCCACCGTCTCGCTGCTCGCCCGCGCCAAGGCGCACGCCGTCCTGCGCCCGGACATCGACGGCCTGGTGCTCGGCGGCGACTCCGCGTTCGTCCTCGACGGGGTCGTCCACGGCAAGCCGCACGAGCCGGAGCGGGCCCGGGAGCGCTGGCGCGCCCAGCGCGGTCGCACCGGCCGCCTCCACTCCGGCCACTGGCTCGTCGACCACCGCGGCGGGAGGATCGTCAGCGAGGCCGGAGCGGTCACCTCCGCCGCCGTCACGTTCGCCGACGACATCGACGACGCCGAGATCGACGCCTACGTCGCCACCGGCGAGCCCCTCGAGGTGGCCGGCGCCTTCACCATCGACGGCCGCGGCGCCGGCTTCATCACCGCGATCGAGGGCGACCCCTCGACGGTGATCGGGATGTCGGTGCCGACCCTCCGCACTCTGGTGCGGAGCCTCGGCGTCGACTGGACCGCGCTCTGGAACCGCTGAGGCCCGTCCCGCCCTTGTGAGGAACCGACGAAGGCCCTCCGCTTCTTTGTGGTGAGCCGCGCCGGGCCGGGCGGAGCCGCCCCCTAGGGTTGGGGACCATGCCGAAGATTACGAAGGTGCTCGTCGCCAACCGGGGCGAGATCGCCGTCCGAGTCATCCGCGCCGCCCGCGACAGCGGGATCGCCTCCGTGGCCGTCTACGCCGACCAGGACCGCGACGCCGTGCACAGCCGCCTCGCCGACGAGGCCTACGCCCTCGGCGGGACGACCAGCGCCGAGACCTACCTCGTCATCGACAAGCTGCTCTCGGTGGCGCGCCGCTCCGGTGCCGACGCCGTGCACCCCGGCTACGGCTTCCTCGCCGAGAACGCCGACTTCGCCCGCGCCGTCATCGACGCCGACCTGATCTGGATCGGCCCCGGCCCCGAGGCCATCGAGCGCCTCGGCGACAAGGTCTCGGCCCGCCACGTCGCCGAGAAGGTCGGCGCGCCGCTCGCCCCGGGAACCCTCAACCCCGTCTCCGGCGCCGCCGAGGTGCTCGAGTTCGTGGACCAGTACGGCCTCCCCGTCGCGATCAAGGCGGCCTTCGGCGGCGGCGGTCGCGGCCTCAAGGTCGCCCGCGAGCGCGACGAGGTCGAGGAGCTGTTCGCCTCCGCCACGCGCGAGGCCGTCGCCGCCTTCGGCCGCGGCGAGTGCTTCGTCGAGAAGTACCTCGACCAGCCGCGCCACGTCGAGACCCAGTGCCTGGCCGACGCGCACGGCAACGTCGTCGTGGTCTCCACCCGCGACTGCTCCCTCCAGCGCCGCCACCAGAAGCTCGTCGAGGAGGCGCCCGCGCCGTTCCTGACGGACACGCAGAACACCGAGCTCTACCGCGCCTCGAAGGCGATCCTGCAGGAGGTCGGCTACCTCGGCGCCGGGACCTGCGAGTTCCTGATCGGCAAGGACGGTACGGTGTCCTTCCTCGAGGTGAACACCCGCCTCCAGGTCGAGCACCCCGTGTCGGAGGAGATCACCGGCATCGACCTCGTGCGCGAGCAGTTCCGCCTCGCCGAGGGCGGCGTGCTCGACTACGACGACCCGGCGCCCCGCGGCCACTCCTTCGAGTTCCGCATCAACGGCGAGGACGCGGGCCGCGGCTTCCTCCCCGCTCCGGGCCCGGTGCACGTCTTCAAGGCCCCCGGCGGACCCGGCGTCCGCGTCGACTCCGGCGTCGTCGCCGGCGACGTGATCTCCGGCTCCTTCGACTCGCTCCTCGCGAAGCTGATCGTCACCGGCGACAGCCGCGAGCAGGCGCTGGAGCGCTCGCGCCGCGCCCTCGCCGAGTTCGAGGTCACCGGACTGCCGACCGTCCTCCCCTTCCACCGCGCGATCGTCGAGGACCCGGCCTTCGCCCCCGAGGGCGGCGCGCCCTTCACGATCTACACCCGCTGGATCGAGACCGAGTTCGAGAACACGATCCCGGCCTGGAGCGGCGAGCCCGGAGCGACCGACGAGCCGGCGGCCCGCCGGAACGTGGTCGTCGAGGTCGACGGGCGCCGCGTCGAGGTCACGCTCCCCGGCGATCTGGTCGGCTCGGGACCCGCCCGCGGGGCCGCTGCCGCCTCCCCGAAGCGCCGCGGCTCCTCCTCCGTCAGCACCGTCACGGGCGACTCAGTCGCCTCGCCCATGCAGGCCACCATCGTCAAGGTCGCCGTCGCCGAGGGCGACACGGTCGTCACCGGCGACCTGGTCGTCGTCCTCGAGGCGATGAAGATGGAGCAGCCGCTCACCGCCCACAAGGACGGCGTCGTGAAGGGCCTCGACGCGACGGCCGGAGCGACCGTCCCCGCGGGACACGTGCTCCTCCAGATCGTCTGAGCCCGTTCCGGGCCGCTCCCCGCGCGGCCCGGCGCGGTCGGCTCCTCGACGTGAGTGGTACCGCCGAGCGGGTCGCGTCGCGCTGCCGTCAATCGCTTCGCACGCGATTCCCGGTCGCGCGCTCTGCCGATGAAGGGCCGCACCCCGCGCGGCCCGGCGGAGGGGCGCGTCAGGTGACGATGTGCATGGCGCGCGCGGCGTCCGAGATCGAGCCGGTGAGGCTCGGGTAGACGGTGAAGGCCCGCGCGACCTGGTCGACGGTCAGGCGGTGCTCCACGGCGAGGGCGAGCGGGAAGATCAGCTCGCTCGCCTTCGGAGCGACGATGACGCCTCCGATGACGGTGCCGGAGCCGGTGCGCGCGAACAGCTTGACGAAGCCGTCGCGGATGCCCATCATCTTCGCCCGCGGGTTCGCGGCGAGCGGGAGCTTGTAGATCTCGCCCTGCGCGATGCCCTCCTCGATCTCGCGCTGGCTCCACCCGACGGTCGCGATCTCGGGCTGCGTGAAGATGTTCGCCGCGACGTTGCGCACCTCGGTCGGGTTCACGGCGTCGCCCATCGCGTGGAACACGCCGGTGCGGCCCTGCATGGCGGCGACGGAGGCGAGCGGGAGGAACGTGGTGCAGTCCCCGGCCGCGTAGATCGAGGGGACGCTGGTGCGGGCGACACGGTTGACGCGGATGTGCCCCGACTCCGTCAGCTGCACCCCCGCGTCCTCGAGGCCGATGCCCGCCGTGTTCGGCACGGAGCCGACGGCCATCAGGCAGTGCGAGCCCTCGACGACACGTCCGTCCGAGAGCACGGCCTGCACGCCCTTCTCGGTCCGCTCGACGCGGTCGGCGCGCGACTTCGAGAGCACGACCATGCCGTTGCGCTTGAAGACGTTCTCGATCACGGCGGCCGCGTCGGCGTCCTCGCCGGGCAGCACCTGGTCGCGGGAGGAGATGAGGGTCACGCGGGCGCCGAGCGCACGGTAGGCGGAGGCGAACTCCGCGCCGGTCACGCCGGAGCCCACCACGATCAGGTGCTCGGGGACGGACTTGAGGTTGTAGAGCTGGGTCCAGCTGAGGATGCGCTCGCCGTCGGGAGCCGCGGTCGGGAGCACACGGGGGCTGGCGCCCACCGAGACCACGATCGTGTCCGCCTCGATGCGGTCGAAGTCCATGCCCTCGCCACCGGCCGCCGTGGAGACGATCAAGGCGTTCGAGCCGTCCAGGCGCCCGTCCCCCTGGACGATGCGCACGCCGTGGTGCACCAGGTTCGCGCGCATGTCCTCGGACTGCTGGCGCGCGAGCCCGAGCAGGCGCTTGTTCACCGTCGCCAGGTTGACCGCCACGTCCGGGCGCACCGGCTTGTTCTGCTCCGAGCGGGTGAAGAACTGCACGCCCAGGTCGGCGGCCTCGCCGATGGCGTTGGTGGCCTCCGCCGTCGCGATGAGCGACTTCGACGGGACGACGTCGGTGATGACGGCCGAGCCGCCCACTCCGACCCGCTCGACCAGGGTGACCTCAGCGCCGAGCTGCGCTCCCGCGATGGCGGCTTCGTAGCCGCCCGGCCCCCCTCCGAGTACAGCGATCCTCTGCGCGCGCTCGAACTCGTAAGCCATGCTTCCCATTGTCCTCTCTCACTGAGTGTTCGCCCAATCGCGGGGTGTCGGATCGGCCGCGGGAGTCGCCCTCCGCCGCCGCGCAGCCCGTCGGTAGGGTGGGAGGATGTCCGACCAGACCCTTCACCCCCTCGACGCCCCCGACGCCGATCCCTTCGAGATCGCGGCCCGCGCGGCCGCTCAGATCGCCGAGGCGACAGGGGTCGAGAAGCACGACATCGCCCTCACCCTCGGCAGCGGCTGGGGCAAGGCCGCCGACGCGATCGGCGAGACGACCGCGACGGTGGAGGCCACCGAGATCCTCGGCTTCTCCAAGCCGGCCGTGCACGGGCACGGCGGCACCCTGCGCTCCGTCCTGCTCCCCACCGGCAGGCGCGCGCTGATCATCGGCGCCCGCACCCACTACTACGAGGGCTACGGCGTGCGCCGCGTCGCGCACAGCGTCCGCACCGCCGCCGCGACGGGCGCGACGGTGATGATCCTCACCAACGGCGCGGGCGGCATCAAGGAGCACTGGACGCCCGGGACCCCCGTGCTGATCAGCGACCACATCAACCTCACCGCCGACTCGCCGCTCGAGGGCGCGACCTTCGTCGACCTCACCGACCTCTACTCCTCGCGCCTGCGCGACCTCGCCCGGGGGACGCGTCCTGAGCTGGACGAGGGCGTGTACGTGCAGTTCCGCGGGCCGCACTACGAGAGCCCGGCCGAGGTGCAGATGGCGAGGATCATCGGCGGCCACATCGTCGGCATGTCGACCGCCCTCGAGGCCATCGCCGCGCGCGAGGCGGGCATGGAGGTGCTGGGCATGTCGCTCATCACGAACCTCGCCGCCGGCATCCAGAAGACCCCCCTCAGCCACGAGGAGGTGCTCGAGGCCGGCCGCGACGCCGAGGACGACCTCGCCCGCCTGCTCGCCGGGATCACGGGCGCCCTGTGAGCGCCGACGTCCGGGAGCTCGCCGAGGCCTGGCTCGCCCAGGACCCCGACCCGGAGACGCGGGAGGAGCTGGTCGGCCTGCTGACCGCCTCCGACTCGGGCGACGCCTCCGCCCGCGCCGAGCTCGAGGACCGCTTCGGCGCCCGCCTGGCGTTCGGCACCGCGGGCCTGCGCGGCGCCATCGCGGCGGGATCCAACCGGATGAACCGCGTGCTGGTCTCGCAGGCCGCCGTCGGCCTGGCCGACTTCCTGCTGGCGCAGGGCGTCCAGCGGCCCGTGGTCGTGATCGGCTACGACGGCCGGAAGAACTCGCGCGTCTTCGCGGAGGACTCCGCCGCGCTGATGGCGGGCGCCGGCGTGGACGCGGTGCTGCTGCCCCGGCTCCTGCCCACCCCCGTGCTGGCCTTCGCCGTGCGCCACCTCGGCGCCGACGCCGGAGTGATGGTCACGGCGAGCCACAACCCGCCGCAGGACAACGGCTACAAGGTGTACCTCGGCGGCGCCGACGAGGGCTCGCAGATCGTGCCGCCGGTCGACTCCGAGATCGCCGAGCGGATCCTCGCGGTCGCGCGGGACCGGCGCGTTCCGGAGCTGCCGCGCGGCGAGTACCGGCTCGCGGACGAGTCCGTGGTCGCCGCCTACATCGAGGCGACGGCCGCCGTCGGCCGCCAGTCCGCTCCGCTGCGCATCGTCTACACGGCGATGCACGGGGTCGGCTGGGAGACGGCGCACCGGGTGCTCTCCGCGGCGGGATTCGACGAGCCGGCCGTCGTGGTCGAGCAGATCGAGCCCGACGCGGCGTTCCCCACGGTCGCGTTCCCCAACCCGGAGGAGGCGGGCGCCCTCGACCTCGCTTTCTCGACCGCGCGCTCCGGTCGCGCGCAGCTGATCGTGGCGAACGACCCGGACGCCGACCGCTTCGCCGCCGCCGTGCCCGACGCCTCCGCGCCGGAGGGCTTCCGGCGCCTCACCGGCAACGAGGTGGGAGCGCTCCTCGGCTGGCGCGCCGCCGAGCAGGCCCGCCGCGAGGGCCGCACCGGAGGAGCGCTCGCCTGCTCGATCGTGTCCTCCCCCGCCCTCGGTGCCCTGGCGGCCGACTACGGCCTCGACTTCGCCGAGACGCTCACGGGCTTCAAGTGGATCTCGCGCGTCCCCGACCTCGTCTTCGGCTACGAGGAGGCGCTCGGCTACCTGGTGAACCCCGGGACGGTCCGCGACAAGGACGGCGTCTCGGCCGCGCTCGCCTTCCTCTCCCTCGCGAGCGCGCTCGCCGCCGAGGAGCGCACGATCGACGACGAGCTGGAGTCGTTCGCCGAGCGGTTCGGGCTCTTCGGATCGGAGCAGATCTCGCTCCGCGTCACCGACCTCTCCGAGATCGGCCGGATCATGGCCGGACTGCGCGCGACGCCTCCGACCGCGATCGGCGGGCTCGCCGTCGAGCGGAGCGAGGACCTGCTCGCCGAGGGCGGCGCGCTGCCCCCGACCGACGCGCTCCGCTTCTCCCTGAACGGTGCCCGTCTCATCGCGCGCCCGAGCGGCACGGAGCCGAAGGTCAAGCTCTACCTCGACGCCTGGTCGCACGACTCCGACGCCGACGCCCGCCGGTCGGCTGTCTCGTCCCGCCTCGCCGCCCTGCGCACCGGCGCCGCGGAGCTCCTCGCGTAGGTCCCCCTCCGGTCAGCGGGGCGCGCGGACACCGATCCGCTCGCCCCGCTTCCAGAGCCACTCCACCGGACCGAGCTCGAACCGGCGCAGCCACAGGTGCGCCGCGAGCACGACGACCGCCGCGATGAGCAGGAACGCTCCGACGGTCGCCGGGACGCGCCACTGCGCGGCGGTCACCGCCAGCCCGAGTCCCCAGCCGTAGAAGAGGGCGCCGCCGAGCAGGTTCTGCAGGAGGTAGGCGCTCAGGGCGACCCGGCCGACCTCCCGCGCCCGGCGTGCCGCCCAGCCCTCGGCGCCCCGGCGGAGGCAGGCCTCGGCGAGGGCCGCGAGCAGGCCGAGCCCGACCAGGGGCGCGACGAGGTAGCGCTCGGCGAGCAGACCGGCGGCGCTCCCCCCGACGCCCAGCGCGAGGTCGACGGGGAGGGCGAGGGCGCCGAGGACCATCATGCGACGGCGGAGTGACGCGCCCTCGGCGGCGAGGACCCCCGCCCGATGGAGGCGCGCGCCGAGGAGGAACATCGCGAGGCTGAGGAGCCCGATGAGCACCGGCTCCGCACGGAAGACGCCCGCGTTCTGCAGCCGGAAGAGGGCGAGGCCGAGGAACGACGCGTCCGCGTAGGGGCTCCGGCCGGTCGGCCCCTGTCCGGCACCGTCCGGACTCACCGCCACGAGCGCCACGAGCGCCGAGATCAGGACGACGTGCAGAGCGCCGCAGACGAGGATCACGCGGCGCTGCGTCGTCGGCCGGGTGAGCAGCAGCCAGGCGACGACCGCTCCGGTGACGGCGTATCCCATGAGGACGTCGAACTCCGCGATCAGCACGTAGTTGACCGCGCCGTCCAGGAGGAGGAGCGTCGCGCGCCAGAGGTAGCGGCCCGGCCAGCGCGTCCCGCGCCGGACCGCGGAGGCGTGCTGGATCGCGAGGCCCACCCCGAAGGCGAGGGAGAGGAGGGCGAGGAACTTGCCCTGCGCCAGCGCCATCAGCAGGAGCTGCGCAGTCCCGGCGGAGGAGGAGGTCTCCGGCGTCACCGGGACGGAGAGCAGTCCGAGCATCCCCCAGGGGTGGGAGAAGATCCAGATGTTCGTGCCGAGGGTCCCGATGATCGCGACACCGCGGACGACGTCCAGGGTCGCGATGCGGCGGCCGGCTCCGGCACGGGGTGGCAATACGGTCGTATTGGTCATGTCCGAGAGCGTAGCCTGCTCGAGCAGTCGAACGAGAGGGACGCCATGCCGGATCGGCGCGAGAGCAGGAGCGACATCCTCTCGGCGGTCGTCGCCGTCCTCTCGACCCGCGGGGCGGAGCACCTCAGCATCCGCACCGTCGCGGCCGAGGCCGGCGTCTCGGTGGGGGCCGTCCAGCACCACTTCCCGACGAAGCAGGCGCTGCTGGCCGGCGCGATGGCCCGGGTCGAGGAGCGCTTCCGCGAGCGGATGCGGAGCCGCCTGGAGGCCGAACCCTCGGCCGAGGTGCGGCTGCGCGTCTTCTGCGACGAGATCGCGTGCGTCGCGGACGAGGACGTGCCCGACGCGATCGTGTGGACCGCCTTCGCCTCCCGCGCCGGCACCGATCCGGAGATCCGCGCGATCCACACCGCCGGCTGGTCGCGCACGGAGGACGTCGTCCTGGAGCTGCTGCGCGCCGCGCATCCCGCGGCGTCGTTCGGCGCCGACGACGCCGCGCTGCTCCTCGCGGTCCTCGACGGCATCGCGGTCTCCCGCGCGGCCGAGCGGCCCGCCTCTCCCCCGCCCGCGCCCGCCGCCTGATCGGCACCGTCCTGGAGCAGCTCGCCGCCCGCTGACCCCCCGAGGTCCGGGCAGCCGTCCGCGCAGGAAGCCGACTCTCGGCACGCCGCTCCGCGGCCACTCGACCAGCAGGGGCGGACGACGGACGCCCTCCCACCGCACGGTAGACACATCGCGCCCTGGAAATGGGAGTCTTGATGCGCCGCTCTGCGGCTACTCGACCAGCAGGAGGAGGGAGCGCCCTCTCACCGCAAGGTGGAGGGCGCGTCCGAGAATCGCGTGGCAGCGATTCGAGGCAGCCCGACGGAATACGCTCTGCGGAACGCACCCCGTCGGGAGGCCGACCGCGCTGAGCCGCGCAGGGAGCGGCTCAGAGTCGAGCTCAGCCCAGCGCTTGCTCGATCTTCTCCGTGATCTCGTTCTGGTCGAGGTAGTTGTCGATGACGACGACCTCGGCGAAGGTGCGGCCGATGCGGTCGACGAGCTCGCCGGAGGTGAGGATGACCTGCGCGTCGGCGGCGAGCGCGTCGACGGAGGCCAGGTCGGAGGCGATCACCTCGGCCTCGAGGTCGAGGGTCTCGAGGGCGCGCTCGGCGCCGAGCTTGAGGATGGCGGAGGTGCCGATTCCGGCGCCGCAGAGGGTGACGATCTTCATGCGCTTCTTCCGTGGTGCGGGTGGTGCGGGGTGCTGTCGGTGAGGACGGCGTTGATGCTGCGGAGGGTGCGGGCGGCGGCGAGGGCGCCGACCGCGTCCGGACGGCTGAGCACGTCGGCGAGCCCGGAGACGAAGCCGACGTGCCCGTGCGCCTGGGTGGCGGCGATCCCGATGACGACCGAGACCGGATCGTTGGTGCTGTGCCCGAAGGCGACGGGCTCGGCCAGCGTGACGACGGAGAGGCCGTCCGCGAGGACGTCGTTGCCGGGCCGGGCGTGCGCGAGGGCGAGCCCGGGCGCGATGACGATGTACGGCCCGAGCACGTCGACCTGCTCGACCATGCGCCGGGAGTAGGCGGCGTCCACCGCGCCGGTCCGCTCGAGAGCACGGCCCGCCTCGAGGACGGCCTCCCGCCAGGATCCGGCGGAGTGGCGGAGGGCCACCGCCTCCTCGGGAAGCGCGTCGAGCGGCACCGTCAGGCCGCCTCGAAGCCGGCGCTGATCGTCTCGACGAGCTCGCGGCGCTCGTCGAGCGGCAGGAAGGCGGCGTGAGCCGCGTTCAGCTGGAAGGCCTCGAAGTCGTCGAGATCGTACCCGAACGCGTCCGACAGGAGGGCGAGCTCGCGGCTGAGGGTCGTCGCGCTCATCAGGCGGTTGTCGGTGTTCACCGTGACGCGGAAGCCCAGCTGGTAGAGCAGGTCGAAGGGGTGGTCGGCGAGCTCGGCACCCCACGCCGCGACGGCGCCGGTCTGCAGGTTGGAGGAGGGGCTGAGCTCGAGGGCGATCTCGCGGTCCTTCACCCACTCCGAGAGCTCGCCGAGGGTCACGTAGCTCGCGTCGTCGTCCTGGCGCTCGATGCGGATGTCCTCCGCGATCCGGACGCCGTGACCCAGGCGCAGCGCGCGGCCGTCGAGCAGGGCGGAGCGGATGCTGTCGAGGCCGTCCGCCTCCCCCGCGTGCACCGTGGTCGGGAAGTGCGCCGCCGCGAGCAGCTCGAAGGCGGGACGGTGCCTCGAGGCGGGGAAGCCCGCCTCGGCTCCGGCGATGTCGAAGCCGATCGCACCGCGCTCGCGGTGGCGCAGCGCCAGCTCGGCGACCTCGAGCGAGCGGTCGGCGTGCCGCATCGCGGTGATCAGCTGGCCGACGCGGATGCGATATCCCTGCGCCGCCGCCTCCTGCACGCCCTGCTGCAGCCCCTCCTGGACCGCCTCGACAGCCGCGTCGAGCGAGAGCCCGGCGCGCTGGTGCTGCTCCGGCGCCCAGCGCACCTCGCCGTGCACGACTCCGTCGGCGGCGAGGTCGAGCACGAACTCGCGGGCCACGCGCTCGAGCGCCGGCGCGGTCTGCATCACGGCGACCGTCGTCTCGAAGGTGGCGATGTAGTCGGTGAGGGAGCCGGAGTCGGCCGTGGCACGGAACCACTCGGCGAGCGCGTCCGGCTCCTCGGCCGGGAGCGGCACGCCCGTCTCGCGGGCGATCTCGAGGACCGTCCCGGGCCGCAGGCCTCCGTCGAGGTGGTCGTGCAGCGACACCTTGGGGAGCTCGTCGATGAGGACGCCCTCGCCCGGGAGGAGGTACTCCTCGGTCTGATCGGTCACGGTGCTCCTCGCAGGTCGGCGGTGGTTCGCCGACCACCCTAGAGGGTCGGCGGAAGCGGCTCGCCGGGCGGCGCCTCCTCCGTGCCGGGCGGCGCGGGGCTAGGAGACGCGCTCCGCCACGAGGGGGCCGCCGCCGAGCACCTCGTCGCCGTCGTCGCCGATCCGGTAGGCACCGTCGAGCGCCTCGAGCGCCCGGGCGAAGCGCTCCGGCTCGTCGGCCGACAGCGTGAGCAGGGGCTGGCCCGCGCGGACGCGGTCGCCCGGCTTCGCGTGCAGGTCGATCCCCGCCGCGTGCTGCACCGCGTCGGACTGGCGGGCGCGTCCGGCGCCCAGGCGCCAGGCGGCGATGCCGAACGGCAGCGCCTGCTGCTCCACCAGGACGCCGTCGCGCTCGGCGACCACGACGTGGGTCTCGCGGGCCTCGGGGAGCGCCGCATCCGGATCCCCTCCCTGAGCGCGGATGACCGCGCGCCAGGTGTCCATCGCCGCGCCGCCGTCGAGGGCGCGCTCGACGTCCGCGTCCGGCTGCCCGGCGAGGGCCAGCATCTCGCGGGCCAGGGCCAGCGTCAGCTCCCGGACGTCCGAGGGGCCGCCGCCGGCGAGCACCTCGACCGACTCCCGCACCTCGTTCGCGTTGCCGATGGCCAGACCGAGCGGCACGTTCATGTTGGTCAGCAGCGCGGTGGTCCGCACCCCCGCGTCGTTGCCGAGGTCGACCATCGCCCGCGCCAGCTCCCGCGAGCGCTCGATGTCGACCATGAACGCGCCGGAGCCGAACTTCACGTCGAGCACCAGGGCGTCGGTCCCCTCGGCGATCTTCTTCGACATGATCGAGGACGCGATCAGCGGGATCGCCTCGACGGTCCCGGTGATGTCCCGGAGCGCGTAGAGCTTCTTGTCGGCGGGGGCGAGGCCCGAGCCCGCGGCGCAGATCACGCCGCCGACCGTCCGCAGCTGCTCCAGCATCTCCTCGTTGCCGAGGTCGGCCCGCCAGCCCGGGATCGACTCCAGCTTGTCGAGCGTTCCGCCCGTGTGGCCGAGCCCGCGTCCCGAGAGCTGGGGCACCGCCACGCCGAAGGAGGCGACCAGCGGCATCAGCGGCAGCGTGATCTTGTCGCCGACCCCGCCCGTGGAGTGCTTGTCGACCGTGCGCTTGCCGAGTCCGTCGAACCGCATGCGCTCGCCGCTGGCGATCATCGCCAGGGTGAGGTCGCGGATCTCGTCGCGCTCCATCCCGTTCAGCAGGACCGCCATCGCGAAGGCCGCCATCTGCTCGTCGGCGACGTAGCCGCGCGTGTAGGCGTCGATCAGCCAGTCGATCTGCGCGGTCGAGAGCGTGCCGCGGTCGCGCTTGGTGCGGATGATGTCGACGGCGTCGAAGTCCTCGACGGGGGTGGCGCGGGTCATGCGGAGTCCTCGGTTCGGGAGTGGGAGCGGTGACGGCGGCGCTAGGAGGCGGCGTAGGCCTCGAGCGTGCGCGGGCCGAAGGCGTCGGGGATGACCTCGTCGATCGTCTTCACGCCCGACACGGTCTGGAGGAGCATGCCCTCGGCCGAGTGCTCGAAGAGCAGCTGGCGGCAGCGCCCGCAGGGCATCAGGACGCCGCCCTTCCCGTCGACGCAGGTGAAGGCGACGAGCCGGCCGCCGCCCGTCATGTGCAGCGAGGACACCAGCGCGCACTCGGCGCAGAGCGTGAGCCCGTAGGAGGCGTTCTCGACGTTGCAGCCCGAGATCGTCCGGCCGTCGTCCACGAGCGCGGCGACCCCGACGGGGAACTTCGAGTACGGGACGTAGGCGTGGCTCATGGCCTCCAGGGCGGCCTCGCGCAGCGCCTCCCAGTCGATGTCGGTCACGACGGCTCCTCTCAGGACTTCAGGTACGGCTTGCCGGCGGCGGCCGGTCCGCGGGACTGGCCGACGAGACCGGCCACCGCGAAGATCGTCACGACGTACGGCAGCATCAGCATGAACTCGCTGGGCACGGGCGAGCCGATGACGCCGAGCACGTTCTGCAGGTTGGTCGCGAAGCCGAACAGCAGCGACGCGAGCGTCGCCTTGATCGGGTCCCAGCGGCCGAAGATGACGGCGGCCAGGGCGATGAAGCCCGCACCCGCGGTCATCTCCTTGCCGAACGCGCCGACCGCGTCGAGCGTGTAGTACGCGCCGCCGACTCCGGCGATCGCCCCGGCGAGGGAGACGTTCCAGAAGCGCGTGCGGGCGACATCGATGCCCACGGTGTCCGCGGCCTGCGGGTGCTCGCCCACTGCGCGCAGGCGGAGGCCCCACTTGGTCTTGAACAGGCCCCACCACACCGCGAAGATCGCGAAGTACATCAGGTAGACGATCACCGTCTGGTTGAACAGGACGGCGCCCACGATCGGCACCTGGCTGAGCACCGGGATCGGGAGGCGGTCGAACTTCACCGGCGAGTTGAACGTCGACGCGTCGGCGGAGAGGACCTGGGAGTAGAGGAAGCTCGTCAGGCCGGTCACCAGCACGTTCAGCACGACTCCGACGATCACCTGATCGACCAGGTACTTGATCGCGAAGGCGGCCAGCACGAACGACACCAGGACGCTCGCGACCATCGCCGCGAGCAGGCCGAGCACCGGCTGGCGGGTGAGGGAGCCGACCATCGCCGCGGTGAAGGCGCCGGCGAGCAGCTGCCCCTCGATCGCGACGTTGACGACTCCGACCCGCTCCGAGATGACGCCGCCGAGCGAGCCGAAGATCAGCGGAGTGGCGAGTCCGACGGTCCCGAGCAGAAGTCCCGAGACGGGCAGGGCGGCACCGGCCGATACCCAGACGAGGAACCCGATCAGGAAGACCAGGGCGAAGACCGCCGAGAGCCAGAGCGGGATCCGGCGGCCGGCGCGGGTGAGTGCGGCCGACGCGACGGCCAGGGCGACCAGGAGGATCGCGACGACCACGCCCGTCCCCCGCGTCGGGAACGGGATGTCCGGCAGCGCGAAGAAGTCGGTCCCCGCGGCGAGGCGGAACGAGCTCGTCCCGTCGCGGCCGAGGGCCACGAAGAGGACGACGGCGAGCAGCGCGAAGACGCCGAACGCGATCGGCGCCTTCCAGCTGCGGATCACGACGCGGTCGGGGGCGGTGGCGACGGCGGTGCTCATGCGGACACCTCCGAGGTGCGGCGGGTGCGGCGCTTCGGGGCGGCCCCGGGCGTCGGGAGGCGGAAGATCGCGCGCACCAGCGGCGGTGCGGCGATGAAGAGGACGATCAGCGACTGGACGACGAGGACCACGTCGATCGGCACGCCCTCGGCGGCCTGCATCGAGTAGCCGCCCGCCTTGAAGGCGCCGAAGAGGATGCCGGCGAAGAACACGCCCCAGGGGCGGGAGCGGCCCAGCAGCGCGACCGTGATCGCGTCGAAGCCGATGCCCGCGTCGATCCCGGAGGTGAAGCCGGTCGTGACCGTCCCCATCACCTGGGCGCTGCCGGCGAGGCCGAGCAGGCCGCCGGAGAGGAGCATCGCGTACACGTAGCTGTTCTTCACGTCGATGCCCGCGACCCGGGCCGCGTGAGGGTTCTCCCCCACCGCGCGGAACTTGAAGCCGATCGTCGAGCGGTTCAGAAGCCACCAGACGAACACGGTCGCGAGGACCGCGAAGACGAAGCCGAGCGTGAGCGAGTATCCGGGGCCGAGGAGCGCCGGGAAGACCGCGGTCTCCTTCATCCCGGGCGACTTCGGGTTGTTCGAGCCGGGCGCCTGCAGCGCGCCGGGCGTCCGCAGGAGGTACGAGATCAGGTAGAACGCGACGTAGTTGAGCATGATCGTGAGGATCACCTCGTGCGCGCCGGTGCGGGCCTTGAGCAGTCCCACGAGTCCGCCCCAGAGCGCGCCGCCCAGGATGCCGGCGGCGAGCGCGGCGATCAGGTGCACGCCCCACGGGAGGTCGAAGGAGAAGCCGACCCAGCCCGCGCAGGCGGCGGCGATCAGCATCTGACCGCGGCCGCCGATGTTGAACAGGCCGACGCGGAAGGCCAGCGCCACTCCGAGGCCGCCGGCGATCAGCGGGGTCGCGAAGGCCAGGGTGTCCGTCAGTGGCTTGATGCCGTTGGCGAAGCCTTCGCGACGGAAGTTGTAGACCGAGCCCTGGAAGAGCGAGGAGTAGGCACCGGAGACGGACTGCCAGATCGCCTGCAGGGTGTCGAGCGGCCGGGCGAAGAAGTAGCCCGACGCCGCCTGGACGTCCTTGTCGGTCGCGGCGATCAGCACGCCGCCCGCGATGAGGGAGAGCAGCACGGCGAGCACCGACATCAGCGCGGTGCCGGAGAGGATCTCGCGCAGGACACGCGAGGCACCGCTCTCGAGCGGGCCGGGGCGCACCTCCTGATCCGGCTTCTGGCCGGGCTCGAGCCCGGACGCCTTCTCGGTCTCCGCGTCGGGATCGACCGCGGGCAGTTGCGCGTCGCTCACGCCGCCGCTCCCTTCTCGGCGGGCGCCTGCCCGGCCATCATGAGCCCCAGGACCTCGCGGGGCGTGTCGGCGGGGACGATGCCGATGATCCCGCCCTTGTACATGACCGCGATGCGGTCGGCGAGCGCCGCGACCTCGTCGAGCTCCGTCGACACCACGATCACGGGGACCCCGGTGTCGCGCGTCTCGACGATGCGCTTGTGGACGAACTCGATGGAGCCGACGTCGATGCCGCGGGTGGGCTGCGCCGCGATGAACAGCCGCAGCTCCCGGCTGAGCTCGCGCGCGAGCACCACCTTCTGCTGGTTGCCTCCGGAGAGGCGGCCGACGTGGGTGCCGATCCCCTGGGCGCGCACGTCGAACTCGCGCACCCGCTCCTCGGCGAAGCGCTCGAGCTCCTTCAGCCGCAGGCCCAGTCCCTTCACGAACGGACCGCGGTCGCTGCGGTCGAGCATGAGGTTCTCGGCGATCGTGAACTCGGCGACCAGACCGTCCTCGGTGCGGTCCTCGGGGACGAAGCCGACCCCCGACTCGAGGACGCGGCGCACGGACAGCCCGTCGAGGCGGCGCCCGTCCAGGGTCACCGAGCCCTCGACCCGCTCCTGCAGGCCCATGATCGCCTCGGTGAGCTCGGTCTGGCCGTTGCCCTGCACGCCTGCGATCGCGAGGATCTCGCCGCGGCGGACCTCGAAGGAGACGTCGTCGACGACGGCCTGGCCGTTGGCGTCGCGCACGGTGAGGTTCGAGACGACGAGGGCCTCGTCGCCCGGCACCGCCTGCTCCTTCTGCACCGTCAGCTCGACGGCGCGGCCCACCATCAGCGAGGCGAGCTCGGCGTTGCTCGCCGTCGGCGACGCCTCCCCCACGACTCTGCCGAGGCGGATGACCGTGATGCGGTCCCCGACCTCGCGCACCTCGCGGAGCTTGTGCGTGATGAAGACGATGGCGGTCCCGGCCGCACGCAGCTGGCGCATGATCGCGATCAGCTCGTCGGTCTCCTGCGGGGTCAGCACCGCGGTCGGCTCGTCGAACACGAGCACCCGGGCGTCGCGGGAGAGCGCCTTGATGATCTCGACCCGCTGCTGCACGCCGACGGGGAGGTCCTCGACCAGGGCGTCGGGATCCACGTCGAAGCCGAAGCGGTCCGAGATCTCGCGCACCCGGGCGCGCGCGGCAGCGAGGTCCAGGCGCCCGCCGGCCTTCGTCTCCTCGTGGCCCAGCATGACGTTCTCGGCGACGGTGAACACGGGGACGAGCATGAAGTGCTGGTGGACCATCCCGATGCCCGCCTTCATGGCGTCACCCGGACCGGAGAAGTGCTGGACCGCGTCGTCCAGCAGGATCTCCCCCTCCTCGGCCTGGTACAGGCCGTAGAGCACGTTCATGAGCGTCGACTTGCCCGCGCCGTTCTCGCCGAGGAGGCAGTGGATCTCACCGGGTTCGACGGTGAGATCGATGTGGTCGTTGGCCACGAGCGCGCCGAAGCGCTTCGTGATGCCACGCAGTTCGAGCTTCATGGGACCAATCTAACTTTCGGTTCGCGCCACGATGCGCCGTCGGCCGGGATCGATGGACGCAGCGGAGCCGATCGGCCCGCCGGACCGACGAAGAGGCCGGCGGGCCCGAGGTGTGCTCGGGCCCGCCGGCCTCTTCGAGGAGACGGCTAGGACGCCGCGGGAGCGGACGGGGAGGTGACGGTGATGGAGCCGTCGATGATGCCCGCCTTGATGGTGTCGAGCTCGCCCTGCAGGTCGCCCGAGACCTTCGACTCGAAGTCGTGGAACGGCGCGATGCCGACTCCGTCGTTCTCGAGGGTGCCCACGAAGGGAGTGGGGTCGAAGTCGTCGGCTCCGGCGGAGCTGGTGACGTCGGTCGTGCCGGCCTCGATGCCCTTGAGGATCGAGGTCAGGTACAGGTCGGCGCCGTCGGGGTAGGTCTCGTACAGGTCCGCGTCCACGCCGACCATCGCGATGTCCTTGCCGGAGTCGCGGATCGCCTCGATCGCCGACTGGAAGATCGGACCGCCGACGGGGAGGATGACGTCCGCGTTCTGGTCGATCAGCGACTGCGCGGCCGACTTGGCCTCGACGCCCGCCGCGAAGCCGCCGGTGAAGGAGCCGGTCTGCGCGTCGACGTCCCAGCCGACGACCTTGACGTCCTTCCCCTTCTGCTCGTTGTAGTACTTCACGCCGTCGGCGTAGCCGTCCATGAAGATCGTGACGGTCGGGAACTGCTGGCCGCCGTAGGTGCCGACGACGCCGGTCTTGGAGTACGACGCGGCCGTGTAGCCGGCGAGGAACGCCGCCTGCGAGGTGTCGAAGGTGATCGGCTTGACGTTCGGCAGGTCGATCGACGCGTCGTCGATGATCGCGAAGTCGATGTCCGTGTTCGCCTCGGCCGCGGCCGACGTGGCCTCGGCCAGCGCGAAGCCGACGGTGATGATCAGGTTGCAGCCCTGGTCGACGAGGCTGGTCAGGTTCGGGGCGTAGTCCGTCTCGGACTCCGAGGTGACGGTCTTCGGCGTGACGCCGAGGTCCTCCGAGGCCTTCACGAGGCCGTTGTAGCCGAGCTCGTTGAACGACTTGTCGTCGAACCCGCCCGCGTCGGAGACCATGCAGGGCAGGAAGTCGCCACCGGCGGCGGCGCTGGAGCCGCTCTCCTCGGGGGCGGAGGCGCAACCGGCGAGAAGCGCGGTGACGCCGAGGGCGGCGAGACCGCCGAACGCGGCCTTACGCGAGGTGATAGTCAAGATGTCGTCCTCCAGGAATGCGGCCCCGCGCGACGAGCGCAGCAGGGCGTCGATCCCCACACGTTACCCAATGTGACAAGCCGCTCAGCCGCCCGGACGGTGGTGGTCAGGAAGAGTTACACAGTGTTGATCTTCGCGACATGCGGAGCGTGTCGCGGGGCGGTCGGCTGTGCTCGATTCCGAGCCGCGGAGCGGCTCGGCGCGGTCGGCTGGGCTCGATTCCGAGCCGCGGAGCGGCTCGGCGCGGTCGGCTTCGCGACGGGTGCGTTCCGCAGAGCGGGTCGCGTCGGGCTGGCCTGAATCGCTTGGCACGCGATTCCGGCTCGCGGCCCTCTCCCCTGCTGCCGGACGTCGAAGGCGTTCGGAGGAGCTCCGCGCTGCGCGCGGTCGGGCTCGACGCGATGCTCCTCCATGGTGGTCGAGTTGCCGCGGAAGCGGCGTATCGAGACCCAGCCACCAGCACCCAGGGCGACGGCCGAGGCCCTCATCGAGGGTGGTCGAGTCGCCGCGCGAACGGCGTATCGGGACCGCCGCACGCGCATGAGGCGAGGGGCGGAACGGCGAAGCGCGGCGCCTCCGAGGGGAGGGCCGCGCTTCGACGGGTGGGACGGAGGGCTAGAGGACGTCCGTGCGGCCGGAGAGGCGCAGGGCGTCGACGACGCCCTTGACCTTCTGGGCGTTCTCGGTCGTGGTCACCAGGAGTGCGTCGGGGGTGTCCACGACGACGATGTCCTTCACTCCGATGAGGGCGATGGTGCGGTTGCCGCCGCTGACGACGATGCCCGTCGCGGAGTCGGCCAGAACACGCGCGTCCTCGCCGAGGATGGCGAGGTCCGAGCGGAGTCCGCTCGAGTGCAGCTTCGCGATCGAGGCGAAGTCGCCCACGTCGTCCCAGGAGAAGTGGCCGGGCACGACGGCCAGCTTGCCCGCGGCCGCGGCCGGCTCGGCGACGGAGTAGTCGATCGCGATCTTCTCCAGGCCCGGCCAGATGCGGTCGACGACCGCGCCGCGCTCCGGGGTGTCCCACGCGGCGGCGAGCTCGAGCAGTCCGGCGAGCAGCTTCGGCTTGGCGCGGCCGAGCTCCTCGAGGAGGCGGTCGGCGCGGGCGATGAACATGCCCGCGTTCCAGAGGTACTGACCACTGGAGAGATAGGCGCGCGCGGTGTCGGCGTCGGGCTTCTCGACGAAGGAGTCGACGGCGAGCGTGTGCGTCGCCCCGTCGATCCCGAGGTGCTTCCCCGTGCGGATGTAGCCGAAGCCCACGGCAGGCTCGGTCGGCGTGATGCCGATGGTCGCGATGTAGCCCGCGTCCGCCGCGACGACGGCCTCGGCGACCGCGTCGTGGAACAGCTGCTGACCGCTGATGACGTGGTCGGCGGCGAACGAGCCGATGATCACGCCCGGCTGGCGGCGCTCGAGGATGGCCGCGGCCAGGCCGATCGCGGCGGACGAGTCGCGCGGCTCGCTCTCGAGGACGACGTTGAGGTCCTCGAGGCTCTCGAGCTGCTCCTCGACGGCGGCGCGGTGCGCCCGGCCGGTCACGACCATGATCCGGTCGGCGCCCGAGATAGGCGCGAGGCGGTCCCAGGTGTCGCGGAGGAGGGTCTGTCCCGATCCCGTCAGATCGTGCAGGAACTTCGGGGCGTCGGCCCGGGAGAGCGGCCACAGCCTCGAGCCGATCCCGCCGGCGGGGATCACGCTGTAGAAGCGGTCGAGCGGGGCGCGGCCATCGGTCTCAGGTGATGTCATGTCCGCAGGATACAAGGGAGCCCGAGCGCGACCGTCCGTTCACCCGGGCGCGCGCCGCCGTTCATCCCGCCGCCGTAGCGTCCGGGGCGTGAGAGTCGCGGTCGTCACCGAGAGCTTCCTGCCGTCGTTGAACGGCGTGACCACGAGCGTCCTGCGGGTGCTCGACGAGTTCGCGGAGCGCGGGATCGAGGCGCTCGTCGTCTGCCCGGCCGCGGGGGCGCCGGGCCACTACGCGGGCCACCGCGTCGTGGAGCACCCGGCGATCGCCTACCGCGACTTCCCGGTCGGGATCCCCACGCTCGCCCTCACCCGGGAGCTGGCCGACTTCGAGCCCGACGTGGTGCACGTCGCCTCGCCCTTCCTCCTCGGCGCCCGCGCCATCGCCTCGGCCGGCCGGCTCGGGGTGCCGAGTGTCGCGATCTACCAGACGGACGTCGCGCGATTCGCGGCCCGCTACGGCATCCGCGGCGCCCGCGCCCTCGCCTGGCGGGTGATCCGCCAGATCCACGCCGGGGCGGACCTGACCCTCGCCCCCTCCACGAGCGCCCTCGACGACCTCGCCGCCGCCGGCATCGAGCGCACCGCGCTGTGGGGCCGCGGCGTGCAGAGCGAGCGCTTCCACCCGCGCCGCCGCTCCTCCCCCTACGCGCAGGCCGTCCGTGCCGGACTCGGCACCGACGACGCGCTCGTCGGCTACATCGGGCGCCTCTCCCCCGAGAAGAGGGTGGAGCGGATGGCGGCGCTCGCCTCCCTCCCGCACGCGGAGCTGGTCGTGGGCGGCTACGGCCCCTCCTCCGCCCGGGTCGCCGCCGCCCTCGGCCCGGCGGCGCGGATGCTCGGCCGGCTCGACGGCGACCGGCTGCCGGCGGTCTTCGCCGCGCTCGACGTCTTCGTGCACACCGGCACGGAGGAGACGTTCGGCCAGACGGTCCAGGAGGCGCAGGCGTCCGGCACCGCCGTGGTCGCGCCGCACGCGGGCGGCCCCACCGACCTCATCGAGCACGGCGTGGACGGCCTGCTCTACGCGCCCGAGAGCGACTCGGACCTGCGCCGGCAGGTGGAGCGCCTGGTCCGAGATCCCGCACTGCGCGCCCGGCTCGGCGAGGCGGGCCGCCGCCGCGTGCTCCACCGCACCTGGAGCGCGCTCACCGACGAGCTCCTCGCGCACTACGCGACCGCGGGGGCGCCCGCCCTCGCCCTGCCCCGCAGCTAAGGCTCGCCTAAGCCGCGCCCGCCTGCGAGCGCGCTTAGAATCGGAGGGCGAGTTTCTCGTCGCTCCCCGCCCCGTCCCCGTCCACGCGACGTGGGAACAGGTCAGGCCGTCGGAGCACAACCAGGGAGGGTTGTTCGTGTCAGTTCAAGCTGCTCAAACCCTCGCACCCCGGAAGCAGGGGAAGATCCGGCGTCCGGCCGGCACCCTCTACCGCGGTCGCGAAGGCATGTGGTCGTGGGTGCTCCACCGGATCACCGGTGTCGCCATCTTCTTCTTCCTCCTCGTCCACGTCCTCGACTCCGCTCTCATCGCCGTGAGCCCCGAGGCGTACAACGCGGTCATCGGGACGTACAAGAACCCGATCATGGGACTCGGCGAGACCGGGCTCGTGGGCGCCATCGCGTTCCACGCGCTGAACGGCCTGCGGATCATCCTGGTCGACTTCTGGAGCTGGGCGACCCGCAACCAGCGCGTCCTCTTCTGGGTCGTCATGGGCCTCTGGGTCGTGCTGATGCTCGGCTTCGCGCCGCGCCACCTGATCAACGTCTTCAGCGAGGGGGGTGCGCATTGAGCACCGTCGCCGCACCGCGGACCCCGCACACCCCGACCCGCTCCTCCGGCACCAACTGGGAGAAGTGGGGCTGGATCTACATGCGCGCCTCCGGCGTCGTGCTGATCGTCCTGATCTTCGGGCACCTCATCTACAACCTGCTGCTGGGCGACGGCATCAAGGCCATCGACTTCGGCTTCGTCGGCGGCAAGCTGGCGAACCCGTTCTGGCAGTGGTGGGACGTCCTCATGCTGTGGCTCGCGCTGATCCACGGCGGCAACGGCATGCGCACGCTGGTCAACGACTACGCGACCTCGCCCCTGCTGGCCAAGGCCTTCAAGGGCGGCATCCTCGTCGCCGTCGTCGCGCTGATCGCGCTCGGCACCTGGGTCGTCTTCGCGTTCGACCCGTGCCCCGCCGGCACCGCCGCGGACCTGCTGCCCTCCTTCTGCGCAGCGTGACCACGGTGCCGCGGATCGGAGAGGGGCCCGCGCCCCTCCCGGTCCGCGGCACCGCGTCCCGGCACCTCCCCCTCCCATCCCCGTACGACGGAGCACCCACCCCGTGAGCACACCAGGCCACTCCCACACCGGCGCCGACCAGAGCGCCTTCGCGCAGACCGTCGGACCCGACGGCGTCCACTACCACCAGTTCGACGTCGTCATCGTCGGCGCCGGCGGTGCCGGGATGCGCGCGGCCATCGAGGCCGGCCCCAAGGCGAAGACGGCCGTGATCTCGAAGCTGTACCCGACCCGCTCCCACACCGGAGCGGCGCAGGGCGGCATGGCCGCCGCCCTCGCGAACGTCGAGGAGGACAGCTGGGAGTGGCACACCTTCGACACCGTCAAGGGCGGCGACTACCTCGTCGACCAGGACGCGGCCGAGATCCTCGCGAAGGAGGCCATCGACGCGGTCATCGACCTCGAGAACATGGGCCTGCCCTTCAACCGCACCGAGGAGGGCAAGATCGACCAGCGCCGCTTCGGCGGCCACACCCGCGACCACGGCAAGGCGCCCGTCCGCCGGGCCTGCTATGCGGCCGACCGTACCGGCCACATGATCCTGCAGACGCTGTTCCAGAACTGCGTCCGGCTCGGCATCAACTTCTACAACGAGTTCTACGTCCTCGACCTGGTGATGACCGAGGTCGACGGAGTGGCCAAGCCCTCCGGCGTCGTCGCCTACGAGCTGGCCACGGGCGAGCTGCACGTCTTCCAGGCGAAGGCGATCATCTTCGCGACCGGCGGCTTCGGCAAGATCTACAAGACCACCTCCAACGCGCACACCCTCACCGGCGACGGCGTCGGCATCATCTGGCGCAAGGGCCTCCCCCTGGAGGACATGGAGTTCTTCCAGTTCCACCCGACCGGCCTCGCCGGCCTCGGCATCCTCCTCACCGAGGGAGCGCGAGGAGAGGGTGCGATCCTCCGCAACGCCTCGGGCGAGCGCTTCATGGAGCGCTACGCCCCCACCATCAAGGACCTCGCGCCGCGCGACATCGTCGCCCGCTGCATGGTCCAGGAGGTGGCGGAGGGCCGCGGCGCCGGACCGCACAAGGACTACGTGCTGCTGGACTGCACCCACCTGGGCGCCGAGGTCCTCGAGACCAAGCTCCCCGACATCACCGAGTTCGCCCGCACCTACCTGGGCGTCGACCCCGTCGTCGAGCCGGTCCCCGTCATGCCGACCGCGCATTACGCGATGGGCGGCATCCCGACCAACGTCAAGGCCGAGGTGCTCTCGGACAACACGACCGTCGTCCCCGGCCTCTACGCCGCCGGCGAGTGCGCGTGCGTCTCGGTGCACGGCTCCAACCGCCTCGGCACCAACTCCCTCCTCGACATCAACGTCTTCGGCAAGCGCAGCGGCAACAACGCCGCCGACTACGCCAAGACGGTCGACTTCACCCCCCTGCCCGCCGACCCGGCCGGCGCGATCCGCGACATGCTCGCCTCGCTCCGCTCCGCGACCGGCACCGAGCGGATCGCCTCGATCCGCAAGGAGCTGCAGGACGAGATGGACAAGAACGCCCAGGTGTTCCGCACCGACGAGTCCCTCGAGGCCGTCACCGGGACCATCCAGCGCCTGCGCGACCGGTTCCGCAACATCTCGGTGCAGGACAAGGGCAAGCGCTTCAACACCGACCTCCTCGAGGCCGTCGAGCTGGGCTTCCTGCTCGACCTCGCCGAGGTCGTCGTCTACTCGGCGCGCAACCGCAAGGAGAGCCGCGGCGGCCACATGCGCGACGACTTCCCGAAGCGCGACGACGAGAACTACATGCAGCACACGATGGCGTACCTCTCCGGTGACGCCCACTCCTCCGACGCCGGTGACCACATCCGGCTCGACTGGAAGCCCGTCGTGATCACCCGGTACCAGCCGATGGAGAGGAAGTACTAGCCATGTCGACCGCTACCCTCGAGCAGCCGCCCGCCGCCCCCGCGGCCCCGGAGGCGTTCACCGTCACGTTCATCATCCGCCGCTTCGACCCCGAGGTGGACGCCGAGCCGCGCTGGCAGGACTTCGACGTCGAGATGTACTCGACCGACCGCGTCCTCGACGCCCTGCACCGCATCAAGTGGGACCAGGACGGATCGCTGACCTTCCGCCGCTCGTGCGCGCACGGCATCTGCGGATCCGACGCGATGCGGATCAACGGCCGCAACCGCCTGGCCTGCAAGACGCTGATCAAGGATCTCGACATCTCGCAGCCGATCTACATCGAGGCGATCAAGGGACTGCCCCTCGAGAAGGACCTCGTCGTCGACATGGAGCCGTTCTTCGCCTCCTACCGCGAGGTGCAGCCGTTCCTGGTCGCCAACACCCCGGCGCCCAAGGGCAAGGAGCGCGTGCAGTCGGTCGCCGACCGCGCCCGCTTCGACGACACCACGAAGTGCATCCTCTGCGCCGCGTGCACGTCGTCCTGCCCCGTGTTCTGGACCGACGGGCAGTACTTCGGCCCCGCGGCGATCGTGAACGCCCACCGCTTCATCTTCGACTCGCGCGACGACGCCGGTGGAGCGCGCCTGGACATCCTCAACGACAAGGAGGGCGTGTGGCGCTGCCGCACGACCTTCAACTGCACGGAGGCGTGCCCGCGCGGCATCCAGATCACGCAGGCGATCGCCGAGGTGAAGCAGGCCGTCATCCGCGGCCGCGCCTGATCCTCCCCCTCGCGAACGCGTCCGGCCCGCCGGGATCCTCGGATCCGGCGGGCCGGACGCGTTCCAGCGTGCAGGCGGGCGCGTGCACGGGAGCGCCGCGAGGCCTCAGTACGCTGGAGGAATGACCGAGGCGGCCGACACTCCCCGCGGGATCCCGGGCCTGTTCGAGCGGGTCATGCGGACGCGGCCGGTGCGGGTGATGCTCCACTACTCCGAGACCGGCGGGCCCCTCTTCGCCTCCGGACTCGCCTTCCAGGCCCTGTTCGCGGTCTTCGCGGCGCTCTTCGTCTTCTTCGCCGTCTTCGGCTTCTGGGTGCGCGACGACTCGGTGCTGCGCGACTCCCTCCTCGATCTGGTGACCCGCTCCGTCCCCGGCCTGATCGGCGGGAAGAACGCGCTCGTGTCGGTGGACGACCTGCTCGACTCGTCGATCCTCGGCTGGACGGGTGCGATCGCGGCCGCCGGCCTGCTCTGGACGGCGCTGAACTTCCTGGGGAGCCTGCGCCAGGCGGTCCGGCTGCTCTTCTCGCTCCCCGGACCCACGACCCTCTTCGTCCTGCTCAAGCTCAAGGACGCGGGGCTCGCCCTGGTCTTCGGGGCGGTGCTGCTGGTCTCGGCGGGTCTCTCCGTGTTCTCGACCTCGCTGGTGGACGTGGCGTTCGGCTTCCTCGGGATCGGCAGCGAGTCGATGCCGGCCCGTCTCGCCGGCAGCGCGGTCGGCCTGCTGATCATGCTCGCCCTGGACACGGGCACCCTCGCCGGCTCCTTCCGCATCCTCTCGGGCATCTCGATCCCCTGGAAGAACCTCTGGGCGGGGTCGCTGCTCGGCGGAATCGCTCTCGGCGCGCTCAAGGTCCTCGGAACGCAGCTGCTGGGCGGCGCCTCCCGCAATCCGCTGCTCGCCTCGTTCGCGGTCCTCATCGGTCTGCTGATCTGGTTCAACCTCGTCTGCCAGGTGATCCTGATCGCCGCGTCGTGGATCTCCGTCGGGATGAGCGACGCCGGGATCTCGGCGCGCAAGCTCACGCCGGAGGAGCGCGAGAAGGAGCGGGAGGAGCAGCTGCGCACCGCGCGCCGCACCCTCGCCGAGGCCGAGCGCGAGCGGCTTCGCGCCGCGCTGCCGGAGGCGTCCCTCCTGAAACGACGGCGCCTGGAGCGCCAGCTCGCGCAGCTCGAGGAGGAGCTCGAGCAGCTCGCCGCCTGACCCGGCGGTCCGCTTCCCGGTCTTCCCGGCGTCGCCGCGCCCGATTCCGCCTGCCGATTCTGTCCGTTTCTGTTGACTTCCCTCCTGAACGGGTCTAAAAAGAGGTAAACGCAGATCCGAGGTCGGCAACGACACCGCGGATCCGGCGCACCACCCACGGCCAGACGACGGAGTCCACATGTACGCACCGGAGCGGCACCAGGCGATCCTGGACCGCGCCCGCACCGACGGGCGTGTCGAGGTCCGCGACCTCGCCCTCTCCCTCGCCGTGACGCCGGAGACGATCCGCCGCGATCTCACCAGCCTCGAGAAGCGGGGCCTGCTGCGCCGTGCGCACGGCGGAGCCATCCCCGTCGAGCGGCTGGGCATCGAGCCCGAGGTCGCCGCCCGGGAGGGACACCTCGCCGGCGAGAAGGACCGCATCGCCACCGCGGCCCTCGCCGAGGTGCCCGACGGCGGCTCGATCGCCATCGACGCCGGCACCACCACGGTGCGGCTGGCGGAGCTGCTCCCCCTGGACCGCCGGCTGACGGTCGTCACCCACTCCCTCCCCGTCGCGATGGCGCTCGTCGGCCGGCCCAACATCGACCTCCACCTCATCGGCGGGCACCTGCGCGGAGTCACGCAGGCCGCCGTCGGGCCGTGGGCCGCCCAGGCCCTCTCCACGGTCTCGGTGGACGTCGCCTTCATCGGCACGAACGGCCTCAGCCTCGAGCGCGGGCTCACCACCCCCGATCTCGACGAGGCCGTCGTCAAGTCCGCGATCATCGCCTCCGCGCGCCGGGTCGTGGTCCTCGCCGACCACTCGAAGTTCGGCCGGCAGGACTTCGGGCACGTCGCTCCGCTGTCCGCGGTCGACACCGTCATCACCGACGCCGATGTCGACGACGAGCTCGCCGACGACATCGAGTCGGCCGGCCCGGAGGTCGTCCGCGCATGATCGTCACCGTCACCGCCAACCCGAGCATCGACGTCACCCTCTCCACGAGCGGCTTCGCCGTCGGCGAGGTCAACCGCGCGCACGACGTGCGGCGCGACCCGGCCGGCAAGGGCGTCAACGTCGCCCGTGCCCTCGCGCGCAACGGCGTCGAGGCGACCGCGGTCTACCCGGCCGACGCCTCCACCGGCGTCGACCTGTCCACGATGCTCCGGGCCGCCGGAGTCCGCTCGGCCAGTGCGGCGATCGCCCACCCGATCCGCACCAACATCACCGTGGTCGACGACCGGACGGGCCGCACCACCAAGATCAACGAGCCCGGCCCCGCCGTCACGGAGGAGGAGGCTCACGCCCTCTCCGAGCTGATCGGCGAGCACGTCTCGGCCTCGCCCCGCTGGCTCGTCGCCTGCGGCAGCGTCCCCCCGGGATTGGGAGCGGACTTCTACCCCGCCCTCGGCCGCCTCGCCCTGCACTTCGGCGTCCCCCTCGCCGTCGACACCTCGGGAGCCCCCCTGACCGCGATCATCGCGGCCGGCACCGCCACCCTGGTGAAGCCCAACCTCGAGGAGCTCGAGGAGCTCCTCGGCCGCTCCCTGACGACGGTCGGAGACGTCGTCGCCGGAGCCCGTGAACTCCTGCAGCTGCCCGACGCGCGAGCGCTCGTCAGCCTCGGAGAGCACGGCGCCCTCCTCGTCACGGCGCACGCGTCGTGGTGGGCGGGCGCCCCCGCCGTCGTGCCCCTCAGCACCGTCGGCGCCGGCGACAGCACGCTCGCCGGCTACCTCTCGGCCGTCGACGCCACGGAGGCGGAGCGCCTCGCGACAGCAGTCGCGTGGGGTACCGCCGCTGTCCAGCTCCCGGGCAGCGAAGCCCCGGGTCCCGACTCCCTCCGCCTCGACGACGTCTCCGTCGTCGAGAACCCCGACCCCACCCTCCCGATTGGAGAACTGAGCGCATGACTGCTCTCACCGAGGCGTCGACGGTCATCGTCGACCTCACCGCCGCCACGAAGGACGAGGCCACCGCGCAGCTCGCGAAGACGCTCGCCGACGCCGGCCGCGTCACCGACCTCGACGGCTTCCTCGCCGACGTCCGCGACCGCGAGTCGCAGATGGCGACCGGCATGCCCGGCGGCATCGGGATCCCCCACGCCCGCTCCTCCCACGTCGTCTCGCCCAGCGTGGCGGTCGGCATCGCGAAGCAGGGCGTCGACTTCGGCGCCCCCGACGGCCCGGCCGACCTGATCTTCCTGATCGCGGCTCCGGACGGCGCCGACCAGGCGCACCTCAAGATCCTCGCCCAGCTCGCCCGCAAGCTGATCCACGAGTCCTTCACCGGTTCCCTCCGCGCCGCCGCCAGCGGCCAGGAGGTCGCGGACATCATCGCCCGAGAGGTCGTCGTCTCATGAGGATCGTCGCCGTCACGAGCTGCATCGCCGGCATCGCGCACACCTACATGGCGGCCGAGGCCCTCGAGCAGGCCGCGAAGAAGAAGGGGTACGAGATCCAGGTCGAGACCCAGGGCGCCGCGGGCTCCGATCCCATGTCGGACCGGACCATCGCCGACGCCGACGTCGTGATCCTCGCCGCCGACCTCGAGGTCCGCGGCAAGGAGCGCTTCGCCGGGAAGCCCACCCTCGAGGTGGGCACGTCGGAGGCGCTCGCGAAGGCGGCCGACGTCATCGACCGCGCCGTCGCGAAGGTGCAGGACGCGCCCGCCGCGAGCCCCGCCTCCGGCCCGCGCTTCGTCGCCGTGACCAGCTGCATCGCGGGCATCGCCCACACGTACATGGCGGCGGAGGCGCTCGAGCAGGCCGCGAAGAAGCGCGGCTACCCGATCCACGTCGAGACCCAGGGCGCGGCCGGCTCGGACGAGATGACCGCGGCCGACATCGCCGCCGCGGACGTCGTCATCCTCGCCGCCGACCTCGAGGTCCGCGGCAAGGACCGCTTCGCCGGCAAGCCGATCCTCCAGGTGGGCGTCGCCGAGGCCCTGTCCAAGCCGGACGAGGTCCTCGACCGCGCTCTGGCCCTCCGCGGCTCCGGCTCCGCCGCGTCCGCCCCCGCCCGCTCGACTCCGGCCGCGGCCCCCGCCGCGCCGAAGAAGGTCGGCGTCGGAACACGCATCCGCCAGAACCTGATGACCGGCGTCTCCTACATGATCCCGTTCGTCGCGGCGGGCGGTCTGCTGATCGCGCTGTCGTTCCTGTTCGGCGGCTACCGGATCGTCGACTTCACGGCCCAGCAGATCATCGACGACGGCTTCAACGTGGCGAACATCACCGACTGGGCCGGAGTGATGTTCCTCATCGGAAGCGCGACCTTCGCCTTCCTGGTGCCGGTGCTCTCGGGCTTCATCGCCTTCGGCATCGCCGATCGTCCCGGCATCGCGCCGGGCTTCCTCGGCGGCGCGGTCGCGGTCACCGTCGGCGCGGGCTTCCTGGGCGGCCTCGCCTCCGGCTTCATCGCCGGCTACGCGGCCCTCTACATCTCGCGGATCAAGCTCCCCGCGGCGTTCAAGTCGCTGATGCCCGTCGTGATCATCCCCCTGATCGCCACCTTCATCACCGGCTTCCTGATGTTCGTGGTGCTCGGAGCGCCGCTCCGCGCACTGAGCGAGGGCCTGTCGTCCTGGCTCTCGGGCCTCTCGGGCGGCAACCTGATCATCCTGGGGATCATCCTCGGCCTCATGATGGCGTTCGACATGGGCGGTCCGGTCAACAAGGTGGCCTACGCCTTCGCGACCACCGGCCTCGCCTCCGTCCCCGCCGACGGCGACCCGAACTCCGTGCAGTTCAAGGTGATGGCGATCGTCATGGCCGCCGGCATGACCCCGCCGCTGGGTCTGGCCCTGGCCACGACGCTCCGCAAGCGCCTGTTCACCGACGCCGAGCGCCAGAACGGCAAGGCCGCCTACCTGCTGGGCGCGTCCTTCATCTCGGAGGGGGCCATCCCGTTCGCCGCGGTCGACCCGCTGCGCGTGATCCCGTCCGCCATGGTCGGCTCGGCCGTCACGGGTGCGCTCGTCGCGCTCTTCGGCTCCACCCTCCGCGCCCCGCACGGCGGCGTCTGGGTCACCGGGCTCGTCGGGCAGCCGATCCTCTACCTGGTCGCCATCCTGGTGGGCATGGTCGTCACGGCCGTCTGCGTGATCATCGCGAAGAGCATCAAGCGCGCCCCAGTGGTCGCCGAGGTGCCCGAGCCCGCCACCGCGCAGGCCGTCCCCGCCTGATCCCCTCCGACCGACCGTCCTGAGCGGTCCCGCCGGCGGTCGCCTCCGCGCTCCTCCCCCTCTCCGAGGGAGTGGCGTGAGGCGGCCGCCGGCTTCCGCGTTCCGGGGTGCGAGCGCGGCCGGGCGGCCCGCTCCGCGGCTCCGAATAGACTGCTCCGGTGACTCGCAGCACCCTCCGCATCGCCTCCGTCAACGTGAACGGCGTCCGCGCCGCCTACCGCAAGGGGATGGGCGACTGGCTCGCCGCCCGCGACGTCGACGTCCTGGCCCTGCAGGAGGTCCGCGCCTCCACGGACGACCTCACGGGGCTCCTCGGGGACGAGTGGGACGTGCTGCACGACGAGGCGACCGCCAAGGGGCGCGCCGGAGTCGCTCTCGCCTCGCGCAGGCGCGCCACGATCCACCGCGTGACGTTCGGCGCCGACGACTTCGACTCGGCCGGACGCTGGCTCGAGGCCGACTACGAGGTCGGCGGCCGCTCGCTCACCGTCGTCTCCACCTACGTCCACTCCGGCGAGGTCGGCACCCCCAAGCAGGTCGAGAAGTACCGCTTCCTCGACGCGATGGAGGCGCGCCTGCCCGAGATCCAGGCGCACAGCGAGCTCGCCGTGGTGATGGGCGACCTCAACGTCGGCCACCGCACGCTCGACATCAAGAACTGGAAGGGCAACGTCAAGAAGGCCGGCTTCCTCCCGGAGGAGCGCGCCTACGTCGACCGCTTCGTCGGCGCCGAGGGCGACCCGGACTACAACGCCGGTGCCGGACTGGGCTGGGTCGACCTCGGCCGCCGGTTCGCGGGCGAGGTGCCCGGACCGTACACGTGGTGGTCGCAGCGCGGCCAGGCCTTCGACACCGACACCGGCTGGCGCCTCGACTACCAGCTCGCCACGCCCGCGCTCGCCGACCTCGCCCGCAGCTACGAGGTCGACCGCGCCGCCTCCTACGACACCCGCTGGTCCGACCACTCCCCCGTGGTCGTCGACTACGAGCTCTGACCCTCTCCCCGCGATCCCGACCCCTCGAGGCCACCCATGACTCCCAGCACCCCGGGCGCCAAGCCCGTCATCTTCTCCGGCATGCAGCCCTCCTCCGGGTCGCTGCACCTCGGCAACTACATCGGCGCGCTGACCCAGTGGGTCGCGATGCAGGAGGACTTCGACGCCTACTTCTGCGTCGTCGACCTGCACGCGATCACGGTCCCGCAGGACCCGCAGCAGCTCCGCGAGCGCACCCGCGCGACCGCCGCGCAGTACATCGCCGCGGGCATCGACCCCGCGCGCTCGACCCTCTTCATCCAGTCCCACGTGCCCGCTCACGCCGAGCTCGCCTGGGTCCTCAACACCCTGACCGGCTTCGGCGAGGCCAGCCGGATGACGCAGTTCAAGGACAAGTCGGCGAAGCAGGGCGCTGAGGCCGCCTCGGTGGGCCTGTTCACCTACCCGATCCTGATGGCGGCCGACATCCTGCTGTACCAGACGGACGCGGTGCCGGTCGGCGAGGACCAGCGCCAGCACCTGGAGCTCACCCGCGATCTCGCCGCGCGCTTCAACTCGCGCTTCGGCGAGACCTTCGCCGTGCCGGAGCCCCACATCGTGCGCGAGACCGCGAAGATCTTCGACCTGCAGAACCCGGGCGCCAAGATGTCGAAGTCGGCGGAGTCGGATGCGGGCCTGCTCAGCGTGCTCGACGAGCCGAAGGCGACCGCGAAGAAGATCATGCGCGCCGTGACGGACACCGAGTCGGAGGTGCGCTTCGACCGGGCGGCGAAGCCCGGCGTCTCGAACCTGCTGACGATCTACTCGGTCCTCGCCGACCGCTCCGTCGAGTCGCTGGAGCAGGAGTACGCGGGCCGCGGCTACGGGGACCTCAAGAAGGGCCTCGTCGAGGTGGTCGCCGCCACCTTCGACCCGATCCGAGCGCGGACCGCGGAGCTGCTCGCCGACCCGGCCGAGCTCGACCGGGTCCTCTCCCTCGCCGCCGACCGCGCGTCCGAGACCGCGGAGCGCACGCTCGCCGCCGTCTACGACTCCGTCGGCCTCCTCCGCCGCGTCCGCTGAGGCGGCCGTGCTGCGGCTCGCGCTCTTCGACCTCGACGACACCCTCTTCGCCCATGCCCGCGCTGTGCGGGAGGGGATCGTCGCGTACGCCGCCTCGCTCGGCGCCGCCTACGCCGGCGAGCCGGCCGACGTGCAGCGCCGCTGGCACCTGCTCGAGGAGGAGCACTACCACCGCTACCTCGCGGGCGAGCTCGACTACGAGGGCCAGCGCCGGGCGCGCGCCACGGACTTCGCCGCGGAGGCCGGAGTCATGCTGGCTCCCGAGGAGGCGAGCTCCTGGTTCCGCGGGTACCTCGAGCGCTACGTCGCCGCCTGGACCCTCCACGACGACGCGCTGCCCGTCCTCGACCGGCTCGACGCCGCCGGAGTCCGCCTCGGCGTCATCACCAACGGCGTGCTCGACTTCCAGCGGGGGAAGATCGAGGGCACGGGCCTCTCCGGTCGCTTCGAGCACGTGATCGCCTCCGGCGACGTCGGCGTCGCCAAGCCGGACGCGCGGATCTTCGCGATCGCCTGCGAGCGGTTCGGGGTCTCTCCGGAGGAGGCCCTCTACGTCGGCGACCGGCTCGGCACCGACGCCGTCGGAGCGGCCGCTGCGGGCCTGCGCGGCGTCTGGCTCGACCGCGTCGGCGGTCCCGAGCACGGCCGCGAGCTGCCGCCCGAGGCGGTCGAGCTGGGCGTGCGCCGGATCGCTTCCCTGGATGAGCTGGACGCGCAGCTCGGGCTGTCGGCGGGCTGAGGCCTCACCCGGTCCGGGTCTCGATAAGCCGCCTGCAGCGACTACGCGACCAGCATGCAGGTCCGAATTGCCGGGTCTCGATGAGCCGTCTGCGGCGACCACTCGACCAGCATGGGTGTCCCCGAACCACCCCGTTGCGATACCCGTTGCGTCGTCGTCGGAACGACGAAGCGCCCCACCCGACCCGGGGGTCGGACAGGGCGCTTCACCGTGAACGGACGCACATCATCCGCTCGCCGCACGAGGCGAACGGGGAGGACGCGTGTCAGCGTCGTCCCCTAGCCGGACGGAACCCGCTCCCCGAGACGCGACCATCTCGATGAGCCGACCGCGCCGCGGCAGGCAGGGACTGCCGCGGAGAAAACTACTGCACGTCCTCGTCGATCCAGTCGAAGGTCTTGGTGACGGCCTTCTTCCAGAGGCGGTACTGGCGGGCGGCCTCGTCCTGGTCCATCTGCGGGGTCCAGCGCGAGTCCTCCTGCCAGTTCTGGCGCAGGTCGTCGAGGTTCTCCCAGAAGCCGACCGCGAGACCGGCCGCGTAGGCCGCTCCGAGCGCGGTGGTCTCCGCGACGACCGGTCGGACGACCGGGACGCCGAGGATGTCGGCCTGGAACTGCATGAGCAGGTTGTTGGCGATCATTCCGCCGTCGACCTTGAGCTCCTGCAGGGGGACGCCGGAGTCGGCGTTGACCGCGTCCAGGACCTCGCGGGTCTGGAAGGCGGTCGCCTCGAGCGCGGCGCGGGCGATGTGGCCCTTGTTGACGTAGCGGGTGAGGCCGACGAGGGCTCCGCGTGCGTCGGAGCGCCAGTAGGGGGCGAACAGACCCGAGAAGGCGGGCACGAAGTACGCGCCTCCGTTGTCCTCGACCGTGGCGGCCAGCGCCTCGACCTCGGGGGCCGAGCCGATGAGGCCCAGGTTGTCGCGCAGCCACTGGATCAGCGAGCCGGAGACCGCGATCGAGCCCTCGAGCGCGTAGTGCACCTCGCCGTCGCCGAGCTTGTAGCCGATGGTGGTGAGCAGACCGTTCTTCGAGTGGACGATCTCGGTGCCCGTGTTGAAGATCAGGAAGTTGCCGGTGCCGTAGGTGTTCTTCGCCTCGCCCGGGTCGAACGCCGCCTGGCCGAAGGTCGCGGCCTGCTGGTCGCCGAGGATGCCGGCGATCGGGACCTCGCGCAGCAGCGACGAGGACTCGACGTGGCCGTAGACCTCGGAGGAGGAGCAGACCTTGGGGAGCATCGACTTCGGGACCCCGAAGGCCTCGAGGATGTCGTCGCGCCACTCGAGGGTCTCGAGGTCGAGGAACAGGGTGCGGGAGGCGTTGGTGACGTCGGTCTTGTGGACGCCGCCGTCGATGCCGCCGGTCAGGTTCCAGAGGACCCAGGTGTCCGTCGTGCCGAAGATCAGGTCGCCTGCCTCGGCCTTCTCGCGAGCACCCTCGACGTTCTCGAGGATCCAGACGATCTTGGTGCCGGAGAAGTAGGTCGCGAGAGGGAGGCCCACGATCGACTTGAAGCGGTCCGCGCCCTCGTCGCCGGCGAGGCGGTCGACGATCGACTGGGTGCGGGTGTCCTGCCAGACGATGGCGTTGTAGACGGGCTTGCCGGTCGTCCTGTCCCAGACGACAGCGGTCTCGCGCTGGTTGGTGATGCCGACGGAGGCGATGTCGTGGCGGGTCAGGTCGGCGCGGGAGAGAGCCTGGCCGATCACCTCGCGGACGTTGTTCCAGATCTCGATCGGGTCGTGCTCGACCCAGCCGGCGCGCGGGAAGATCTGCTCGTGCTCCTTCTGGCCGGTGGAGACGATCGATCCCTTCTTGTCGAAGATGATCGCGCGGGACGACGTGGTCCCCTGGTCGATAGCGATGACGTAGTCAGCCATGAATGATTACTCCTTCGTAACGGGGGTGAAAGGAAGCGCGGCGGTCTAGAGGACCGGGAGCAGCACGAGCGAGGCGAGGCCCGCGAGCACTCCACCGACGATCGGGCCGGCGACGGGCACCCAGGCGTAGCTCCAGTCGCTCGAGCCCTTGCCCTTGATCGGCAGGAGAGCGTGCGCGATGCGGGGGCCGAGGTCGCGGGCGGGGTTGATGGCGTAGCCGGTCGGGCCGCCGAGGGAGGCGCCGATCGCGATCACCAGGATGGCGACGGGCAGCGCGCCGAGCGCGGCCAGACCGCCGTCGCCCTGACGTCCGCCGCCGAAGCCGATGACGACGAAGACGAGGACGAAGGTGCCGATGACCTCGGTGACGAAGTTCCAGCCGTACGAGCGGATCGCCGGGCCGGTCGAGAAGACGCCGAGCTTGTTCGCCGCGTCGGGCTCCTCGTCGAAGTGCTGCTTGTAGGCGAGCCAGCAGAAGACGGCACCGAGGATCGCACCGATCATCTGGGCGAGGATGTAGACGAGGATCGAGACGATGTTGACGGGCACGCCGGATCCGAACTCGGTCGCTCCGCTCGCGACGAGGCCCAGGGTGACCGCGGGGTTGAGGTGCGCCCCCGAGTTGTACGAGACGATCACACCGGCGAAGACCGCGAAGCCCCAGCCGATGTTGACCATGAGGGTTCCGCCGTTGAGACCCTTGCTCTTCACGAGCGCGACGTTGGCGACGACACCGCAGCCGAGGAGCACGAGCATGGCCGTTCCCACGACTTCGGCGAGGAAGACCACTCCGAGATTGTCCACGTTGACCTTTTCCTTTTCGTAAGACGGACGCGCACAGGCGTCCGCGGCGGGCTTCGATGCCCGACGGTGTGAAGTTATCGGCGCCCTGTCCTAGCGACAAGGAACGGCGCGTGCACGTTTGTGCGTTGTCACGACGGAAGCCCCGGTCGAGGTGGTCCTCGGTCCGGGGCTTCCGTCGATCCGCGCCTGATCGCCGATCAGGAGGCGGGCACGGCCGTCGGGGTCTGCACCGAGGTGCCCCCGACGTCGACGCCGTTGTACTCCTTGAGGTGCGCGATGGTCGCGTCGACCTCCGACGCGCGGGCGGCGTCGTCCCAGCCCAGCACGGCGCCCGTGTGCTCGGCGAGCTCCTCGAGGAGCTCGCGGCTCAGGCCGCCCGTGAAGGCGTGGTTGGTGCGGCGCATCACCAGGTCGATGAGGTGCACCACGCTCTCGCGCTGGGCGAGGTAGCGGATCTCACCGGTGGTGAAGTCCTTGTCGAAGTCGAGCGCCTCGTCGTGTCCGTCGGCCAGGGCCTCGATGACCTCCTGCGCGCGGGTGCCGTAGCGCTCGAGCAGCTGGCCCGTGCGGGCCGAGGAGAGCCCGGAGCGGTGCTGGCTGATCCACTGCGCGCGGGACGCGTCGGTGCGCGGGAAGCCCTTGCCGCCTCCGATGGGGGTCTTCACGGTGGAGACGCGACGGGTCACGCCGATCCGCTTGAAGACCTCGTTCGAGAGGTGCTCCGACAGGGCGCGGAACGTCGTCCACTTGCCGCCGACCAGGCTGAGCACGGGCGAGCCGTTGCCGGGGAGCGTCGAGGGCTCGATGCGGTAGTCGCGGGAGACGAAGCCCGGGGCCTCGTCGTCGTGGCGGGGCAGCGGGCGGATGCCGGAGAACTTGAAGACGATCTGCGAACGGTCCACGCGGATGGCCGGGAAGACGTGGTTGACGAGCTCGAAGAAGTAGTCGATCTCCTCCTCCGTGCACACCGCCGGCTTCGTGGGGTCGGCGTCGATGTCGGTCGTGCCGACCATCACGCGGCCCTTGAGCGGGTAGATGAGGACGATGCGTCCGTCGCTGTGCTCGAAGAACATCTCGCGACCCTCGCAGGCCTCGACCAGCTCGGGGTTGTCGAGCACGATGTGCGAGCCCTTGGTGCCGCCCATGAATTTCGTGGACGTGCCGAGGGCCGTGTTGGTGAAGTCGGTCCACGGTCCGGAGACGTTGACGACGACGTCCGCCGCGAAGGTGAACTCCTCGCCGGACTCGCGGTCGCGGAGGACGACGCCCTTCTCGTCGGCGCCGACGGCCTCGACGTAGTTGGCCGCGCGGGCCTTCCTGCCGCCGATCAGCGCGTCGTGGAGCACGTCGAGCGCGAGGCGCTCGGGCTCGTGCACGGAGGCGTCGAAGTAGGTGGCGGTGTACTTGATCTTCGGGTCGAGCTTGGGGAGCTCGTTCAGCGAGCGCTTGCGCCCGTGGAACTGGTGGCGCGGGACCGTGCCGCCGTCGCGGGAGAAGAAGTCGTACATCGTGAGGCCGACCTTGATCAGCAGCGCACCGCGCTCCTGCGGCTTGCCCGACTTGTGGGTCAGGAAGCGCAGCGGAGCCGCGAGGATGCCCGAGAACGTCGAGTAGATCGGGATCGTCGTCTGCAGCGGCTTCACGTAATGGGGAGCGATCTTCAGCAGGCCGTTGCGCTCGTGCACGCCCTCGTTGACGAGTCGGAACTCGCCGTTCTCGAGGTAGCGGATGCCGCCGTGGATCATGTGGCTCGAGGCGCTCGAGGCACCGGAGACGTAGTCGCCGCGCTCGACGAGGGCGACGTCGACGCCGTTGAGCGCGAGCTCGCGGAAGGTCCCGATGCCGTTGATGCCACCGCCGATGACCAGGACCGTGGCGCGGGGGTTGTCGCGGAGAGCAGCGACGCTCTCGCGCAGAGCGGAGTTTCCGGGAGTTCCGTCGGACTGTGCCACTTCGTACTCGCCTTCGTGTCGTAGGGGTGTCGTCGAGGCCTCCGCACCAGCCTGCACCGGGGAGATGACCGATTGATTTCGCGGAGGAATACAGCCATCCTTGACCCGACAACACATCCGGTCAAGACGGGTGGAAATCCGTGCAGGGAGCGCTATGACCCCGGTGAGACCGGTCGTCGAACTCGACGAGACGACCCACGCGACCCATCCCGACAAGACGCGGGACGCGCTGCGTGCGGCCCAGCTGTACTACATGCAGGATCTGACGATGGACGCGATCGCGCACGAGCTGCACACGTCGCGCTCCTCCGTCTCGCGCCTGCTCTCGCACGCCCGCGCGACCGGCCTGGTCGACATCCAGATCCGCTCCCCCCTCGACCGGGCGAGCGCCCTCTCGGCCGAGGTGCGGTCCCACTTCGACATCACGGCGCACATCGTGCCGGTGCCGGACCACACCAGCGAGATCGACCGGCTCGAGCGGGTCGCCCTGTCCGCAGCGAGGATCCTCGGGCAGTTCATCGACTCGAACATGATCGTCGGCATCGCCTGGGGCTCCACGATGAGCGCGATCAGCCGCCACCTGATCGCCAAGGAGACGCACAACACGCAGATCGTGCAGCTGAACGGCGCCGGCAACACCGAGACCACGGGCATCAACTACTCGAGCGAGATCCTCCGCCGCTTCGGTGACGCCTACGCGGCGAAGGTCCAGCAGTTCCCGGTGCCGGCGTTCTTCGACGACCCGACCACCAAGCAGGCGGTGTGGCGCGAGCGCTCCACCCGACGGGTCCTGGAGCTGCAGCAGCGGATGGACGTGGCGCTGTTCGGGCTCGGGTCGCCGTTCGCGGCGGTCCCCTCGAAGGTCTACATCGGCGGCTACCTGGAGCCGAGCGACTTCACCTCGCTCAGCGGCTCCGGGGTCGTCGGCGACGTCGCGACGGTGTTCTACCGGTCCGACGGCAGCTGGGACGACATCCCCATGAACGAACGTGCAAGCGGTCCGGACCTCTCCACGGTGCGCCGCGCGTCGCGCCGGATCTGCGTCGTGTCGGGCGCCTCGAAGCTGCCGGGCCTGCGCGGCGCCCTGGCGGCCGGCCTCATCACCGACCTCATCCTCGACGAGGGAACGGCCCGCGCCCTCATCTCGGACTGACGACTCCCGCCCTTCCGCGGGCGCGCTCGGGTACGCGGCACGCCGACCCAGGCGCACCGGAGCGGCGTCTCGCGGGAGCGGTCAGGACTCGCGAGCGTGCGCGTCGAGGAACTCGTAGACCTCGGCGTCGTCGATGCCGGGGAAGGTCCCCGACGGCAGCGGCGCGAGCACGTGCGCGTGCAGGCGCGCGCTCGGCCAGGCGTTGCCGTCCCAGCGCGCGGCGAGCTCCGACGGGGCGCGCCGGCAGCAGGACTCGTCGGGGCAGCGGGAGAGCTCGCGGCGGTCGGTGTCGCGGCCTCGGAAGAAGCGGGCCTCGGCGAACGGGACGCCCACGGTGATCGAGAACTCCTCGGTGGCGGTCGTGCCGGTCTGCGACGCCGACCAGAAGGTGCCCGCCGGAGTGTCGACGTACTGGTAGTACTCCGTCGTCCGGTTGGTCCGGGTGAACGCGGAGCGCGCCGACCAGTAGCGGCAGACGACCTGGCCCTCGACGGCCCCGGTGACGTCGGTCGGCAGCGGCAGCCCGTCGTTCTCGTAGGCCTTCTGGATCGAGCCGTCTCCCAGCACCCGCAGGAAGTGCATCCGGATGTCGAGGTGCGAGGTGAGCAGGTTCGTGAAGCGCAGGGCGGCGGCCTCGTGGGTGACGCCGAAGCCGTCGCGGAAGTCCTCCACCGAGACGTCCCGCTCGCGCTTCGCCTCCTGGAGGAACGCGACCGCCGGCTCCAGCGGCATCAGGCACGCGGCGGCGAAGTAGTTGATCTCGAGGCGCTGGCGGAGGAAGTCGGCGTAGGTCACCGGCCGCTCGTGCCCGAGGAGGCGGTGCGCCATCGCCTGCAGCGCCAGCGCCCGCAGGCCGTGCCCCCCGGGGATCGAGGCGGGCGGGAGGTAGATCCTGCCGTTCGCGAGGTCGATCACCGAGCGGGCGGAGTGCGGCAGGTCGCCGACGTGGATGATCTCGAAGCCGAGGTGCCGGGCCATCTTCGAGACGGAGCTGTGGGTCAGAGCTCCTGCGCGGTGCCCGACGGTCCGGAGCATCTCGCCCGCCACCTCCTCGATCTCGGGCAGGTAGGAGCTGCGCTCGCGCAGCTGGAGCCGCTGGGCGGTGTTGGCTCGGCGCGCCTCCTCCGGTGTGGCACTCGCCTCGCTCCGGCGACGGGCGAGCTCGCGGTAGACGCCGAGGAACGCCTCCAGCACGGGCGTGCTCAGCCCCTTGTTGACCTTGAACTCGGGCAGGCCGAGCGAGCGGTACAGCGACCCCTTCTGCACGCGCGCCAGCTCGATCTCGAGCGCGGCCCGCTCGCTCGGCGGCTCGTCCGAGAGCAGCGCCGCCAGCTCGACGCCGAGCGCGGCCGCGAGGCGCTGCAGGAGGGAGAGGCGCGGCTCGCGGCGCCCCGTCTCGATCAGCGAGAGCTGGCTCCCCGACACGTCGACGCGCTCGGCGAGCTGCCCGAGGGTCAGTCCGCGCCGGGTGCGGAAGTGGCGCAGGCGCTGCCCGAGCAGCACGGCGTCGGAGCCCGGGGCGGGCGTCGAGGGATCGGTCACGACGAGCTCCAGCGGTCGGTTGTGACGGAAGCGCAAAAAGGCGGTTTCTTGACCGCCTGAGCGCCGGGAATACCTCCTGATCCTCCTCCATCCTGGCTTCAGGCGCCACCGAGCGCCCCTCCCGGCCCGGCCGGCCTCTCTCCGGCTGCGGCCGGCGACTCCCCACTCCCGTCGACGACGACCACCGAAAGCGGAGCCAGCATGAGCATCTACAGCAACACCGTCCGACTCGAGCCGAGCACCATGACCGGGCCGACGTCCGTCCCCGCGCCCGTCGTGCCGCCGGCGCCCCTCGCCCTCCGCCGCTGGGTGCGCGAGACCGCCGCGATCCTCAAGCCCGACGCGATCGAGTGGAGCGACGGCTCCCCCGCGGAGTGGTACCGCCTGACCGAGCGGCTCGTCGCCTCCGGCACGCTCCTCCCGCTCAATCCGGAGTGGCGGCCCGGCTCGTTCCTGGCCCGCACCGACCCGGACGACGTCGCCCGGGTCGAGGACCGCACCTTCATCTGCACGACCGACGAGGCCGACGCGGGACCGACCAACAACTGGCGCGAGCCCGCCGCGATGAGGGCCGAGCTCGCTCCCCTCCTCGACGGAGCGATGCGCGGACGGACGATGTACGTCGTCCCGTTCTCGATGGGGCCCGTCGGCGGTCCGCTCTCGCAGCTGGGCGTCCAGGTCACCGACTCGGCCTACGCGGTGCTGAACCTGCGGATCATGGCGCGCGTGGGCTCCGAGCCGCTCGCCGCCTTCACCGAGGAGACCCCGTTCGTCCGCGGCGTGCACACCGTGGGGCTGCCCCTCCGCGACGCGGACGGCGTCTCCCGCGAGGACGTCGCCTGGCCGTGCAGCCCCGTGAAGTACATCACCCAGTTCCCGGAGACGCGCGAGATCGTCTCGTACGGCTCCGGCTACGGCGGCAACGCCCTGCTGGCGAAGAAGTGCTTCGCCCTGCGCATCGCCTCGGCGATGGGGCGCGAGGAGGGCTGGCTCGCCGAGCACATGCTGCTGATCCGCATCGTCTCGCCCGAGGGACGGCGCTACCACGTCGCCGCCGCCTTCCCGAGCGCGTGCGGCAAGACCAACCTCGCGATGATGCAGCCCGCGATCCCCGGCTGGCGGGTCGAGACGCTGGGCGACGACATCACCTGGATGCGCCGCGGGGAGGACGGACGCCTCTGGGCGATGAACCCCGAGACGGGCTTCTTCGGCGTCGCTCCCGGCACCGGGGAGACCTCGAACCCGAACGCCGTGCAGACGCTCTGGGGCAACACGATCTTCACCAACGTCGCGCTCCGCGAGGACGGCGACGTGTGGTGGGAGGGCCTGACCGACGAGGTCCCGGAGCGGCTGACCGACTGGCGCGGGCACCCGTGGACGCCGGCGTCCGGCACGCCTGCCGCGCACCCCAACTCCCGCTTCACCGCGCCGGCCGCGCAGTGCCCGTCGCTCTCCGCCGACTGGGACGCCCACGAGGGCGTGCCGCTGGACGCGATCGTCTTCGGGGGCCGACGGGCGAGCAACGTCCCGCTGGTCACGCAGGCCACCTCGTGGCAGCACGGCGTCTTCCTGGGTGCGACCGTCGCCTCCGAGAAGACCGCGGCCGCGGAGGGCACGGTCGGGGAGCTGCGCCGCGATCCGTTCGCGATGCTCCCCTTCTGCGGCTACAACATGGCCGACTACTTCGCGCACTGGCTCGCGATCGGCGCCGAGCTCGGCGATGCGGCGCCGGCCGTGTTCCAGGTCAACTGGTTCCGGAAGGACGCGGACGGCGAGTTCCTCTGGCCCGGCTTCGGCGAGAACGCGCGGGTGCTGCAGTGGCTCGTCCGCCGCCTGGAGGGGCTGGCGGAGGCGCGGCGGAGCCCCCTCGGCGACCTGCCGGTCGCGATCAACACGCACGGGCTCCGGCTCTCCGCGGCCCAGAAGAAGGAGCTGTTCTCCGTCCCGGTCGAGGCGTGGCTGGAGGAGTGCGCGCTCACGGAGGAGTTCTTCACGCGGTTCGGCGACCGGCTGCCGCCCGAGCTGACCGCCGAGCTCCGGGCCCTGCGGCTCCGGCTCCTCGCCGAGAAGCT
This sequence comes from Rathayibacter sp. AY1E8, assembly GCF_002931415.1. Classification (NCBI taxonomy): domain Bacteria; kingdom Bacillati; phylum Actinomycetota; class Actinomycetes; order Micrococcales; family Microbacteriaceae; genus Rathayibacter; species Rathayibacter sp. AY1E8. The sequence continues at coordinate 60,081 of NZ_PSVI01000001.1, read as the reverse complement.
GCCGCTGGCGGCCTGATCCCCCTGACCGAGCCGGCTCCGGCCGGACACCCCTGTGGCCCGCGGGCGGATCATCCCCCTTTCCTCGCACCCCCGCGGGTCCACTCTCCCCTTCCGCTCCCACGACGACGGGCACCATGACCGACCGCATCACGCTCCGCTTCCTCGCCGCCCCGCAGGACGCCACCGCCGACGGCCGCAGCGCCCAGGCCGGCCGCGTCCTCGAGTGGATCGACAAGGCCGGCTACGCCTGCGCCGTGGGCTGGAGCGGCGGCTACTGCGTGACGGCGTACGTCGGCAACGTCCACTTCACCCGGCCCATCTCGGTCGGCAACCTGATCGAGGCGACCGCCCGCGTCATCCACACCGGGCGCACGAGCATGCACGTGCTGGTGCAGGTCGCGCAGGCGGATCCGCGGACCGGCCTCTACGAGGACGCCACGCACTGCCTCCTCGTGTTCGTGGCCGTCGACGACGAGAAGAGGCCGCGGTCGGTCCCGGAGTGGCGGCCCCGCTCGATCGAGGACCTGTCCCTCGCCGAGGGCGCCGCCGCGCGCATCGACGGCCGCCGACGGCTGCACGACGTGATGCGCGCCCAGGAGTACACCGAGGAGGGCACCGGTCCGCGGATCGTGTTCCGCTTCCTCGCGGCGCCGGGCGACGTCAACTGGGGCGGCAACGCCCACGGCGGGATCGTGATGCGCTGGATCGACGAGGCGGCCGACGCGGTCGCGCAGCGCTGGACCGGCCGCGACGCGGTGGCCGTCTACTCCGGCGGGATCCACTTCTACCGTCCGGTGCGCATCGGGCACCTCGTCGAGGTGGAGGCGCGCCTCATCCACACGAGCGCCCGGAGCATGCACCTGGCGGTGCACGTGCGCTCCGGGGACCCGCGGACCGGCGAGCTGGAGCTGACCACGCAGTGCCGGAGCGTCTTCGTGGTGCGGGGCTCCGACGGGGCGGCCGAGCCGGTCCCGCCTCTCGAGCCGCGGACCGAGGAGGACCGGCGTCTGGACGCCCGTGCGCGCGAGCTGATCCTCCTGCGCGCGGCGCTGCCGCCGCTCCCGCTCGCGGGGACGGCCGGCAGCGCGGCGCTGCCGCCGCTCCCGCTCGCGGGGACGGCCGGCGCTAGGGTCGGAGCGTGAAGCTGCCGATCCTCGTCCTCAACGGCCCGAACCTGAACCTGCTCGGCACCCGCGAGCCCGAGCTCTACGGCTCGGACACCCTCGCCGACGCCGAGGCGCTGGCGGCGGAGGCGGCCGAGCGGCACGGCTTCACGGTCGAGACCTTCCAGAGCAGCTCGGAGGGCGCGATCGTCGACCGGCTGCACGCGGCTCGCGGCTCCGTCTCGGGAGTGGTGCTCAACGCCGGGGCGTTCACGCACACGTCGATCGCGATCCGCGACGCCGTCCTCGCGACCGAGCTGCCGATGGTCGAGGTCCACGTGAGCAACGTGCACCGGCGCGAGCCGTTCCGGCAGCACTCCTACCTCTCGGACGTCGCGATCGCCGTGATCGTCGGCGCGGGGATCGCCGGCTACGGCTACGCGGTGGACGTGCTCGCGCGAGCGGCGGAGAAGCGATGAGCGGCCTCGGACGCTCCTTCGGCAGCGCGGTCGACGCCTACGACCGCGGGCGGCCCGGCTACCCCGACGACGCCGTCGACTGGATCGTGGGGCACGCCCCCGCGCGGGTGGCGGGCGCCTTCCTCCCGGAGCGGGCCCGCGCGGCGGGAGCCGACGCCTCCGATCGGCTGCGCGCCGTGGACCTCGGCGCGGGAACGGGCAAGTTCACCGCGTCGCTCGCGTCCCGCGGCCTCGCCGTGACCGCGGTCGAGCCCGACGCGGAGATGCTCGCGCGGCTCGCCTCGAATCTGCCGGGGGTCCGCCCCGAGGAGGGGACGGCCGAGGCGATCCCCGCCGCGGACGCCTCCGCGGAGCTCGTCACCGCCGCGCAGTCGTGGCACTGGGTCGACGCCGAGCGCGCGGGAGCCGAAGTCGCCCGCGTCCTGGTGCCGGAGGGCGTGCTCGCGCTGGTGTGGAACATCCGCGACGAGTCGGTCCCCTGGGTGCGCCGGCTCGGCGAGGTCGCCGGAGCCTCCTCCGCCGAGCGCTTCGACACGCTCCGGCCGCCGCTCGGCTCCGCTCTCGAGCGGGTGGCGTTCGCGGCCTTCGAGTGGTCCTTCGAGCTGGACCGAGCCGGGGTGCGCGACATGTTCGCGTCCCGCAGCTCCGTCATCGCGATGCCCGACGAGGAGCGCGCCGCGGTCCTCGCGGCGGTCGACGCCGTGGTGGACGAGGAGTCGGGCGGGAGCGGGACCGTCGCGATGCCGTACTCGACGCGCGTGACGATCGCGCGCCGCTCCTCCTCCGCCTGACTCCGCGCCGCGCGCCGCGGACCGCCCCGCCCGCCGACTACCCTCGGAGGGCGCCGCACCGGCGCGAGCACCGAGAGCACGAGGAGAGACGCACGTGAGCATCATCGCCGCCGCAGACGGGTCCGCACTGGGCAACCCCGGCCCCGCCGGCTGGGCCTGGTACGTCGACGACGAGCGCTGGGCCGCGGGCGGCTGGTCGCACGGCACGAACAACATCGGCGAGCTCACCGCGGTGCTCGAGCTGCTGCGCGCGACCGCGCAGGAGGAGGAGCCGCTGCACATCCTCTGCGACAGCCAGTACGCCATCAAGGCCTGCACCGAGTGGCTGCCGGGCTGGAAGCGGAAGGGCTGGCGCAAGGCCGACGGCAAGCCGGTGATGAACGTCGAGATCATCAAGGCGCTCGACGAGGAGCTGCAGGGCCGGGCCGTCACCTTCGAGTGGGTGAAGGGGCACGCCAACCACCGGATGAACGAGGCCGCCGACCTCCGCGCCCGGAGCGCCGCGACCGCCTACCAGCGCCGGCAGCCCGTCGACGCCGGACCCGGATGGCCGACGGCCGCCGCCGCGCCCGCCGCGGCCGCTGCGCCCCCCGTCGAGGACTCCGCCACCCTCTTCTAGCCGCGTTCCCCCTGGGGCAGCCGCAGCAGCCCCGTCGCCACCAGCTCGCGCACCCGCGGCAGCACGGAGTCGGACACCGCCTCCTCCTCGACCTGGAGGAGCGAGGCGACCGCCGCCGCGATCGCCGCCACCGAGAGCTCGCCGTCGCAGGCGCCGACCACGGCGGCGAGCGCCGTGTCGACCTCCTCGACCCGGGCGAACCCGCCGCCCTGGCGCAGCCGCAGAACCGTCGGATCGTCGTTGCCCGGCCAGTAGTGCCGCTCCTCCGTGACGTCTCCGGCGACGACCAGGGCGAGACCCGCCAGAGCGCGATCGTCGATCGACGCGAGGGCCTCGGCCGCGTCGAGGCAGGCGGCGAGGTGGCCGCCCAGGCCCGCGGTCGCGACCGGCGTGGTGATCCGCTCGAAGCGGCGGATCGGCGGGCGGGGCTGCTCGGGCAGGCGGAGCGTGACGTAGCCGAAGCCGACGCCGGTCACCCCGCGCCGCTCGAAGTCGGTCAGCCAGGCGTCGACCAGCGCGTCGAACGCGGGGCCGCGGGTCGTGCCGCCGTCCCGGATCCAGGTCTCGGCGTAGACCGCCGGATCCTGACGCTCGCGCTCCACGACCCAGACGTCCAGCGGAGAGGCGGTCCCGCCCATCCAGGCGTCGAGCCCCTCGGGCCCCGCCTCGAGCGCCTGCTCCAGCGGGCTGCGGGCGTCGGCGAGCCAGGCCGCGATCCGGTCGAAGGCGTCCGCGCCCTCCCGGTACTCCCAGTTCCCCAGGAGCTGCGCGACACCGCCGGGCACCAGGTGCTCGGCTGCTCCGAGGATGACGCGGCGCACGATCTCGTCGCCCTCCAGCCCGCCGTCGCGGTACTCGTAGGAGGGGACGCCCTCGGCTCGCGGCGTGATGACGAACGGCGGGTTCGTGACGATGTGGTCGAAGCGCTCCCCCGCGACCGGCTCGTAGAGGCTGCCGAGGCGGAACTCGATGTTCTCGATCCCGTTGAGCGCCGCGGTGAAGGAGGCGAGCGCGAGCGCGCGCTCGGAGATGTCGGTGGCGACCACCTGCTCGGCGTGGCGGGAGGCGTGCAGCGCCTGGATCCCGCAGCCGGTCCCCAGGTCGAGCACGCGGCCGACGGGTCGCTGGATCATCAGGCCGGTCAGCGTGAGGCTCGCGCCGCCGACGCCGAGCACGTGGTCCTCGTCGAGCGCGCGGCCGAGGGCGAGCTCCCCGAGGTCGGAGGCGATCCACCAGGAGGCAGCGCCGCGCTGGTCGACCACGTCGTAGGGGCGCAGGTCGAGGGCCGCGGTGACGACGGCTCCGGCCTCGACGCGCACCAGCCCGAGCTCCACCGCCCCCTCCAGCGCGAGAGCGCCGAACGCCTCGTCCGCGTCGTCGGCCGAGACGGGATCGGCCAGGAGGAACAGGCGGGCGAGGGTGGCCAGCGCGTCGTGGTCGCCGCTGCGCTCGAGGGCGCGGCGGGCGGGGACCCGGTCGCCGCGGTGCAGCGCCTCGGCCGCTTCGTCGCCCCAGAGCCCCCGCACGGCGTCCACGCCGTAGCGGGCGCGGATCAGGTCGTCGCGCAGGAGGGCGATACGGGCTCGGTCGAACGGGTCTGCGGAGAACACCGCTCCATCCTCCTGCACACGGGTCGGCCACCGGGGCCGCCGCGGCCGTACGATCGGAGGCATGCCGCTGACCGGAGAGTACGAACCCAGCACGTCCGAGTGGGCCCGCGAGCAGGCGGAGCTCTACGAGCGGACCGGCGGAGCCGAGGGGAACCTCCTCCGCGGCCGCCCCATCATCGTCCTGACCACCGTCGGCTCGAAGAGCGGGAAGCTCCGCAAGACCGCGCTGATGCGCGTCGAGCACGAGGGCGAGTACGTGGTCGTCGCGTCCAAGGGCGGCGCGCCCGAGCACCCCGTCTGGTACGGCAACATGCTCAAGGAGCCGCACGTCGAGCTGCAGGACGGGCCCGTGAAGAAGGACTACGCCGCGAGCGTGCTCGAGGGCGATCTGCGCGCGGCCTGGTGGGAGCGCGCGGTCGCCGCGTGGCCGGACTACGCCGAGTACCAGACGAAGACCGAGCGGCAGATCCCGCTCGTGCTGCTCACTCCCTGGTCCTGAGTGCGGCGGGCGGCTCGGCCCGTCGCTGAGGCGGCCGTCCTCCGGTCGAGGACGCGCCGCACGGCAGGCGCCTCACCCGGGCGGCGAGTCCAGCGGATCCGGTCCGGCCTCAGACCCGGGCCGCGATGAGGTCGAGCACCTTCGGGCTCGAGAGCAGCGCGAAGTGGCCGACCACCGAGACCGCGATGTTCTCGTGCGCCCCGGCGAGGCGGCTCCCTCCGGGGATGTACTGGTCGCGCATCCCGTAGATCGACGTGATGCGCGCGTCGGCCTCGCGCTCGGCCAGCAGGGTGCGGATCAGCGGGCGGTGGGGCGCGAACTCCCGGAGCGCCCGCGCCGGGGCGATCCGTGCGAGCGACGAGCCGTTGAACGGGGTCGAGACGGCGATCATGCGCTCGATCCGCCCGTCCTCGCGGTCGTCGACGACCATCATGTGCTTGCCGATCAGGCCGCCCTTGCTGTGCGCGACGACGACGACTCCGCGCAGATCGTGCTCGCGCAGGTAGTCCTGGCCGAGTCCGGCCGACGCGACGATCGGCCGCGTGTTGTAGCCGAGCGCGGGCAGCACGTGGATCGGATGGCCCGCCGCGTGCAACCTCTCGGCGATGGGCCGGAGGAACTGCCACGTCTCATAGATCCCGGGGATGAGCAGCACCGGAGCGCCGTCGCCGGACGCGTACCGCGACACGTCCCAGCCCTCCCGCAGGTGCACGAAGCGCGAGCCGTAGGCGTAGCGGTAGTCGCGGAGGTACGCGCGCCGCAGCGAGGTCGAGCGGCGCGGGCGGGCGGAGTCACGCGCCGGCATGGGCCCGCTCCAGCTCCGCGATGTCGAGGCGGCTCATCGCGAGCATCGCCTGCAGAGCGCGCGCGGACGCCTCGGGGTCGGCGCCTCCGAGCAGACGCGGGAGGACCTCCGGCACGATCTGCCAGGACAGCCCCCAGCGGTCGCGGAGCCAGCCGCACCGGCTCTCCTCGCCGCCGTCCGCGATCAAGGCGTCCCACAGCCGGTCGAGCTCGGACTGGCCGCCGACGGTCACGACGATCGAGACGGCCTCGGTGAACGGGAACCGCGGCCCGGCGTTGATCGCCTGGAACCGCTGCCCGTCGAGCTCGAACGTCACCGACAGCACCTCGCCGGGCGACGGGGAGCCCTCCGGCAGCACCTGGCTTCCGGTGATCCGCGAGTTCGGCACCAGCTCCGTGTAGAAGCGCGCCGCCTCCCCCGCGCCGTCGTCGAACCAGAGGAAGGTGCTGACCGCGCCCATCGGAGTCTCCGTCCTGCGCGGGAGGGTCTCCGCGGCTCCCTCAGTGTGCCGCGGTGGCGCCCTCCCCGCGACGGATCACAGCGGGTTGACGCCGAACGCCGTGGCCAGCTTGTCGATCTTCTTGGCGCGGCCCAGCCGGGGCAGGTCGCTGCCGTCGCGGATGACGCGGCCGCGGGCCTCGAAGTCGTCGAGGAAGTCGCGGGCCCAGGCGACGTCGGACGGCGTCGGGCTGATGACCTCGTTGATCACGGCGAGCTGCTCGGTGTCGAGGCAGAGCTTCCCGGTGAGGCCGAGCGAGACCGTGAGCGCGGACTGCTCGCGCAGCACGGGGTGGCTGTTCGAGACGGTCGGGCCGTCGATCGGGCCGGGCAGGTCGCCGATGCGCGAGGCGACGACCAGGCGCGAGCGCGGGTAGGCCATCGCGAGGTCGTCGGCGCTGGTGCCCGTGTCGCGGCGGTAGTCGCCACTGCCGAACGCGAGGCGGAAGGTGCCGCGGGCGCGGGCGATCGAGACCGCCTCCTCGATGCCGAGGGCGGACTCGACCAGGGCGAGCACCGGGGTGGAGCCGCCGAGGCGATCGAAGGTCTCGGTGACGTGCTCAGCGGCCTCGGTCTTGGCGAGCATGACGCCGGCGAGGCCGGGCAGGCCCTTCAGCGCGTCGACGTCGTCGGACCAGAACGGGGTGGAGTGGTCGTTGATGCGGACCCAGGCGCGCTTCTCGCCGGTCAGCCACTCCGCGACGTCGGTCCGCGCGTCGGGCTTCGCCTTGGGGTCGACCGCGTCCTCGATGTCGAGGACGATCTGGTCGGCGCGGGACGCGTGCGCGGCGTCGAACGTCTCGGTGCGGGTGGCGTTCACCAGCAGCCAGGAGCGCGCGATCTCGGGGGCGACGTCGCGCCCCTTCCGCTTCGCGATGGCGGTGGTGGTGGTCTCGGGCAACGTCACGTTCGGGTCCTCTCGGTGGCGCGGTCCTCGCTCCGCGGACGCCACCGCTCTGCGACGGCGCCGGGGACAAGGGTAGCGGCTCCCCGTCGGCGGGGCTCCGGGCACTCCGGCGTCTCTCCACTCCGGGGCTGCGACGCCCCGAGCGCTCCGGATCAGCGGCCCTCCGGGCGCTCCCACAGCGTCAGCACCGTTGTCGGCACCCGGATCCGCTCGCGCGCGACGAACCCCGCCTCAGCGAGCACCGTGTCCGCCTCGCCCTCCGGCAGCGCCTGCCAGACCCGGTCCTCCCCGGCGAGCGCGGCGAGCAGGGCCTCGCCCTCCAGGAGCACGTCGGAGTACGTCCCCGTCGTCCCGTACGGAGCGGCGAGGGCGACGTCGTCCACGCCCGCGAACGCCTCCGGGTAGGCGGCGAGCGCCAGCCGGGGCCGGAGCGAGACCGTCCCGGAGGAGCCGAGGAGGACGGCGTCGCCCGGACGGGCCCGCTCCTCGACGGCGGCCGCCAGACCGCGGAGATCCTGCCCGGCCGGCTTCCCGGTGACCGTGCGCATCTGCACCAGGACCGGCAGGGCGGCCACCGCGATCAGGGCGAGGAGGGCGACGCCCGTCCGGGCCCTGAACGAGTCGAGCGCGAGGCCGAGGAGGACCGCGAGAGCGGGCGTGCTCGACGCGAGGTAGCGCGGAGTGAACATCGGCTCGACGAGGAGGGTCCCGAGCACCAGCACCGCCGTCGGCAGCACGATCCAGAGGACGAGGGCCGGCAGGAGCGGCCCGCGCAGGCCGCCCCGCACCGCGGCGACCGCGAGGAGCGCGACGGCGATCCCGGCCAGCCACCACGCGGATCCGAAGAACGGCTCGACCAGGACGGTGAACGCGGTCACGGGCTGCAAGCGGAGCCAGCCGACCTGGCCGCTCTGCCCTGCGGCGAGGAGCAGCACCGGCACGGCGCCCAGTGCCGAGAGGGCGCTCGCCGGGAGAGCCCGCACGGCACCCCGGGGCGCCGCGGCCGCGGCGAGAGCGACGAGAGCCGGCAGCACCAGCACGGAGTAGAGGAACACGGCGTTCGCCAGACCTGCGACGGCCGCGAACGCGGTCCAGCGCAGGGCGCCTCCGGAGCGGGCCGCCCGCACGACGAGGACCGCCGCTCCCACCACGAGCGCGGTGGCCAGAGCGGAGGATCGCGCCTCGGTCCCCGAGAACGAGGACCGCGGGAGCAGCACGAGCACCGCGGCGGCGAGGAGTGCCGCCCGGGGCCGGTGGAACGAGCGCAGCAGGACGACGACGCCCGCCGCCGCCGCTCCCGTGGCGAGAGCGGACGGCGCGCGCACCGCGAGCTCCGACTCACCGGCGATCGCGATCCAGCCGTGCATCAGCAGGCCGTAGACCAGGTGCACCGCGTCCTTCTCCTGCACGAAGGCGAGGAGCTCGCCCACCGGGAGCCGCGCCAGGCGGAGGGTCGCGGCCTCGTCGTTCCAGTAGGAGGGGATCCAGGAGTCGACGAGGGTCAGCGCGGTGGCGAGGGCGAGGACCGCGCTCGCGGGCAGGGTCCGGAGCGCGCGCATCCCGCCAGCGTAGAGGCCGGGCTCAGCGCGCCGAGCGCTCGGCGAGACCCTTCGCGTACGCGGCCTGGCCGACGTGCTGCGTGTCGTCGTCGATCACCGAGACCAGCCGCACCCCGAGGGTCACCGGCGGATCCCACTGCTCGTCGACGACGCGCTCGAGGTCCTCGTCGCCGAGCGTGTCGAGGAGGGCGAGCGTCTGCCGGTGCACGGCGTCGGCGTACTCCGCGAGCAGCGCGGCCGGCACCGCGGCGAGCGCCGCCACCTCGGCTGCCTCCTGCCCGTAGCCGGTCTCGTCGGGCCCGAAGGGCAGGCCGGACCGGCCGTGGAAGCCGTCGGCCGTCCACACCTGCTCGTGGCCGGCGAGCGGGGCGAGGTGGTCGTCCTGCACCCGGACGAGATGCCAGACGAGCCAGGCGGGCGAGTTCGAGCGGGCGTCCGCGCGGAACGCGAGCTGATCGGGGGTGCTGTCGTCGAGGACGGCGTGCACGTTCTCGTGCACCCGGCCGAAGGCGTCGCGGAGGAGGTCGATGGCTGCGCTCATGCCGCCAGCCTGCCGCTCCCGCGCCCGGCGCGGCACCCCCTCCGCGCGCCTCGGAGGAAGTGCGGAGGAGGGTGCCCGATACTCGGCCCGTGACCTCCGGATCCTCGAACCTGGCGACGAAGCCGTGGCTGACCTCCTACGCGGAGGGCGTGCCCGCCGAGATCGACCCTCCCACCCAGACCCTCGTCGACCTGCTCGAGGACTCGGTAGCGCGGTACCGCCGCGGCACCGCCCTCGAGTTCTTCGGCGCCGAGACCAGCTACGCCGAGCTCGGCGAGCAGGTCGCGCGCGCGGCGGAGGGCCTGCGGCGCCTCGGCGTGCGCGCCGGCGACCGCGTCGCGCTGGTGCTCCCGAACTGCCCCGAGCACGTCGTCGCGTTCTACGCGGCTCTCCGCCTCGGAGCGATCGTGGTCGAGCACAACCCGCTCTACACGCCGCGCGAGCTGCGGCGGCAGTTCGAGGACCACGGCGCCCGGTTCGCGGTCGTCTGGGACAAGATCGCCGACGTCGTCGCGACCATGCCCGCCGACCTGGGCATCGAGCGCGTCGTCTCCGTCGACCTCACCCGCTCCTTCCCGCTCGGCAAGCGCCTGGCGCTGCGGCTCCCCCTGCCGTCGGTGCGCCGGTCGCGCGAGAAGCTGACCGCGACCCCCCGCAGCCGCTCCCTGGTGCCTTTCGCGTCGCTGCTGAAGAACCGCCGCATCGCGCGCTCGCACCCCCGCCCGGTCCTCGGCGACACGGCCCTGCTGCAGTACACGAGCGGCACCACCGGCACGCCCAAGGGCGCGATCCTCTCGCACGCGAACCTCCGCGCGAACGCCCTGCAGGGCCGCGCCTGGGTGCCGGGCCTGCGCGAGGGCGACGAGACGTTCTACGCGGTGCTCCCCCTGTTCCACGCCTACGGGCTGACGCTGTGCCTGACCTTCGCGATCAGCATCGGCGCGAAGGTCGTGCTGTTCCCGACCTTCGACGTCGGCCTCGTGAAGGCGGCCGCGAAGTCGTCGCCGCCCACCTTCCTCCCCGCGGTGCCGCCCGTGTACGACGCGCTGGCCCGCGCCTCCGAGCGCCACGAGCTCGACTTGCGCGGCATCCGCTTCGCGATCTCGGGAGCGATGAGCCTGCCGGTCGCGACGGTGGACCGGTGGGAGCGCGCGAGCCGGGGACTCCTGGTCGAGGGCTACGGCATGACCGAGAGCTCGCCGGTCGCCCTCGGCAACCCGGTCGGCCCGACCCGCCGGCCCGGCACGGTGGGCGTGCCGTTCCCCAGCACGACGATCCGCCTCGTCGACCCCGCCGATCCGTCGGTCGACCGCGGCCCGGGCGAGTCCGGCGAGCTCCTGCTCCGGGGGCCGCAGGTGTTCCAGGGGTACTGGAAGCGGCCGGAGGAGACGGCCGAGGCCCTCCTCCCCGGCGGCTGGCTGCGCACGGGCGACATCGCGACCGTCTCGGCCGACGGCTTCGTGACGATCGTCGACCGGGCCAAGGAGCTCATCATCACCGGCGGCTTCAACGTCTCCCCCTCCGAGGTCGAGGGAGTGCTGGAGTCGCACCCGGACGTGACGCGCGCGGCCGTCGTCGGGCTCCCCCGCGAGGACGGCGGCGAGAGCGTCGCGGCGGCCGTGGTCCTGCGGGCCGGGACGGCCGTGGATCCGGAGGCGCTGCGCGACTTCTGCCGGCTGCACCTGACGCCCTACAAGGTACCCAAGCGGATCGTCCCGGTGGACGAGCTGCCGACCTCGCTGATCGGCAAGGTGCTACGCCGCCAGGTGCGCGAGAGTCTGCTGGACTGAGGCGACCGGAGCGGGCGGTGGCCCGCGAGGAGGAGGACGACATGGCGAGGATCGTGCAGTACGAGCGGATCGGCGGGCCCGAGGTGCTCGAGACCGTCGAGGCGCCGGAGCCCGAGGCGGGGCCCGGCACCGTGGTGGTCGCCGTCCGCGCGGCCGGCGTGAACCCGATCGAGTGGAAGGTGCGCTCCGGCCTGCGCCCGAGCCCGCCGTTCGACGGTCCGCGAAGGCTCGGGTCGGACGGCTCCGGCGTGGTCTCCGCCGTCGGTCCGGGAGTGACCGGTTGGAGCGTCGGCGACCGGGTGATCGTCAGCGGCGCCACCGGCACCTACGCGACCGCCGTCGCGGTCTCCCCCGACTCCCTCGACCCGCTCCCCGACGGACTCGGCTTCGAGGAGGCGGCCGCGCTCGGCATCCCGGTCTCCACCGCCTACCAGGCGGTGGTCTCGCTCGGCGTCGCGGAGGGATCGACGTTCGTGGTCCACGCGGGCGCCGGCGCGGTAGGACGGGCGGCGATCCAGTTCGCCGTCGACCGCGGAGCCCGGGTGATCGCCACGGCGAGCCCGGCGAACCACGAGGCGCTGCGCGCGCTCGGAGCGGTGCCGGTCGCCTACGGGCCCGGGCTGCTTGAGCGGCTGCGCGCCGCAGCGCCCGAGGGCGTCGACCGCGTGCTCGACGCGGCCGGGACGGACGAGGCGCTCGCCGCCTCGCTCGCGCTGGTGGCGGATCCGCAGCACGTCGGAACGGTGGTCGCCGGCCCTCGTGCGGCAGAGCTGGGCGTCCGGGCCTGGAGCGGCGGCAGTCCCGTGCCGCTGACCGAAAAGGAGCAGCGCCTCCGCCGCGAGGGCGTGCCGCTCGCCGCCCGGCTGGCGAGCGAGGGGCGCTTCGCGGTCGCGACCGGTCCGCGCCTCCCGCTCGAGCAGGCCGCCGAGGCGCATCGGCTCAGCGAGGACGGCCACGTCCGCGGGAAGATCCTGCTCGTTCCCTGACCCGGGCCGGCATCCGGCATCCGTCTCCCCACCGCTTCCCCCGCTCTCACCGTCGAGAAGGAGTCCCCGTGTCCACTGACGACACCACCCCCGTGATCCTGGGGGGCGCCCGCACCCCGTTCGCCCGCTTCTCCGGAGCCTTCGCGCCGCTCTCGGGCGTCGAGCTCGGCGCCGCTGCCATCCGAGGGGCTCTCGAGCGCTCGGGCGCCTCCGCGGCCGACGTCGACGCGGTCGTGCTCGGCCAGGTGATCCAGGCCGGCGCCGGTCAGGGCCCCGCCCGGCAGGCCGCGGTCCTCGCGGGCCTGGGCTGGGACGTCCCGGCGGTCACGATCAACAAGCTCTGCCTGTCGGGTCTCACCGCGGTGATCGACGCGGCGCGGATGATCCGGCTCGGCGAGGCGCAGGTGGTCGTCGCCGGAGGGCAGGAGTCGATGACCAACGCGCCGCACCTCCTGCTCGGATCCCGCTCGGGCCTGGGTGTCGGTCCGCGTCCGCTCGAGGACGCACTCCTCCACGACGGCCTGCTCGATCCGTTCGACCGCCGCCTGATGGGGAGGGTGACCGACGACGGCAACGCCGCGCGGGGCATCCGCCGCGAGCGCCAGGACGCCTTCGCCGCGCTCTCGCACCAGCGGGCCGCCGCGGCACGGTCCACCGGCGTGCTCGCCGAGGAGATCGTGCCGGTCGCGGTTCCGCAGCGGCGCGGACCGGACCTCGTCGTGTCCGCCGACGACGGGATCCGGGAGGACAGCACGGTCGAGACGCTCGCCCGGCTGGCCCCCGCGTTCTCGCCCGAGGGCACGATCACGGCGGGCAGCTCGTCCCCGATCACGGACGGCGCCGCCGCGCTGGTCGTCGTGTCCCGCGGCTGGGCCCGCGAGCGCGGACTGCCCTGGCTCGCGACCGTCGCCGAGCACGGGCAGGTCGCCGGACCGGACAACTCCCTGCATTCACAGCCGTCGGCGGCGATCCTCCGGGCGCTCGGCCGCCGCGGTGCAGCGGTGTCCGACCTGGACCTGATCGAGATCAACGAGGCGTTCGCCTCCGTCGTCCTCCAGTCGGCGGACGATCTCGGCGTCGAGCCCGAGGCGGTCAACCCCGACGGCGGGGCGATCGCGCTCGGCCACCCGGTGGGCGCCTCCGGAGCACGGCTGGCCCTGCACCTGGCGCTGGCCCTCCGGCGCCGGGGCGGCGGTCTGGGCGTCGCCGCGCTCTGCGGCGGAGGCGGCCAGGGCGAGGCGCTGATCCTCGAGGGCTGACCGGCGGTCCGCCCCCAGGAGCGCGTCGGCGCCTCCGGCTACGCTCGCGGGATGAGCATCCTGAGCGCCGACGGCCTCGCCTTCGTCACCGAGCGCCACCTGGCCACCCTCTCCACCCCCGGCCGCCAGGGCCGCCTGCACGTGGTCGCCGTGGGCTTCACCTACGAGGACGGCGTCGTCCGCGTCATCACCTCCCGCGAGAGCCAGAAGGTGCTCAACGTCCGGCGGGGCGGCACCGCGACGGTCGGGCAGGTCGACGGCATCCGGTGGCTGAGCCTGGGCGGTCCGGCGACGATCGAGGAGGAGCCGGACGCCGTGCAGCACGCCGTCGAGCTCTACTCCCAGCGCTACCGCACCCCGCGCCCGAACTCCCTCCGCGTCGCCATCCGCATCGACGTCGACTTCGCCCTCGCCTCCTCCGGCCTGCGCGCGGAGTAGCCGGGTGGCCCGCGGCGACGCGCTGGGCGGGGGCGGTGCCGTCTCCTCCCTCCGCACCTACCGCTACGTCCGCCTCTCCCTGGTGGCGGCCGTGGTGCTCCTCACGGCCGGCCTCGTCCACCAGCTCGTCGTCGGAGGCCCGCTGCGCTCGATCAGCGCCTCGTACTACACCCCGGTCCGCTCCCTCTTCACCGGGGCGCTCTTCGCGGTCGGCGTCGCGCTGGTCGTCCTCGCCGGGAGGAGCGTGCGGCGCTTCCTCCTGCTGCTGGCGGGCATGACGGCGCCGGTCATCGCGATCGTGCCGGTGCCCCTCGCCTCGGAGGAGCTGCAGCGCCTCGAGGGAGCGGCGTGCCCGGCGGGAGGGGCGTCGTGCCTTCCCGCGACGGCCGCGGATGAGGTCGCCGCCTCCCTGCCCGCCTACCTGGTCACGGCCGCGGCCGTCCTCGTCGCCTCCGTGATCCTGCTCGCCCTCGACCGGGTCCTCGACCGCTGGGCGCTCGTCCGCACCGCGATCGCCGCCGCCCTCCTGATCGCGCTGGCGGCCTGGAGCACGCTCCCGTCGTTCCTGCGGCTCGGCCACTACGCCGCCGCCGGCGTCTTCTTCCTCCTCATCGCCGTCACCGCCGGTCTGCACGCCGTCGCGGTGCGCGAGGAGGGAGCGAGCGGGCCGGGGAAGCCGCGCTTCTACTCCCGCTGCTACGCCGTTCTCGCGGTGCTGATCGCCGCGGTCGATGCGGCGCTGGTGCTCCTGCTGCTCACGGGGCGGGGAGCGGAGCTGCTCGGCGAGCAGTGGCTCCTGCTCGGCGAGGCCGTCGCGCTCGCCCTCTTCGGGATCTTCTGGGTGCTGCAGACCGTCGAGAACTGGGATCGTCCCGACGTGCTGCTCGTCGCGCGGGGCTGAGGGGGCCGGTGACGGACGGCCCCCTCAGCCGCTCAGCGCTTGAGGGTGATCGAAGAGCTCCGCCCGAGGTTCCCTGCGGCGTCGTAGGCGTGCGCGACGATCGCGTACCGCCCGGCCGGGTAGGAGGAGGCCGAGACGGTCAGGCGCCACGTGCCGTCCGACGCCCTCGTCGCGTCGCCCAGCCGCGTGGCTCCGCTCCAGAAGCTCAGCTTCGTCGTGCCGACGTCGTCCTTGGCGGTGGCGACCAGGGTGACAGAGCCGCGCACCGTCGATCCGCTCGTCGGCGCGGTGATGACGGTCTTCGGAGCCGTCGTGTCGCGCGACGGCGCGGGCGAGCCCGTGGGTGCCGGAGCAGGAGCCGCGGTGGGCGCCGACGTGGGAGTCGGGGTCGGGGTCGGAGCCGGTTCGTCGCCGAGGCCCCAGGCCGTCCACAGCTCCTCCGCGATCATCGCCTGGCCGGCGACGTTCGGGTGGAAGTAGTCGACGTCCGTCGAGAGCTGGTCGAGCGAGATCGGAGCCGCCGTGAGGGCGCCGCCGTCCCAGACGCAGTCGTTCGCGGCGGATGCGCAGGCCGATTCGAGTGCCTCGTTGAAGGCGGCCTCCCGGTCCTCCGCCGCCGCGAGCGAGGCGGTGTAGGCCGAGCCGGTCAGCGGGGCTCCGGTCGTGGCGTCGACTCCGCGCTGGGTCCGGCAGACCCCGCCCCAGGCCCAGATCGCGGCGCCCGGCGTCGGCTTCACGGCCTCCCACTCCGACTCGATGTCCGGGACCGAGCCGACGAGCACCGTCGCCTCCGGCCACTCCTCGCCGATCGAGCGCAGGATCCGGGTCGCCGACGCGGCGAAGGAGGCCGCGGGCGTCATCGCGTAGCCGTCGCGGGAGTCGGGCGAGAGGCTCAGCGAGCAGAGGTCGTTGCCGCCGATCAGCAGCGTGACCACGTCCGGCTCCTCCCCGGCCGCGACCGCGGCGTCGATCCGCGACTCGACTCCGCTGATGACCGCGCCCGACTTCGCGTAGTTCACCGCGCGGACCGCCGTCCGCGGATCCGCCGCCGCCATCCGGTTCGCGATCGAGTCGACCGCGGGCGCCGATCCCGTCGCCCAGGAGTTCTCGACGCAGTCGCGGTTCACCCCGCAGGTCGTGGCCGCGCGCGTGATCGAGTCGCCGAGCGCGAGCAGCGTCTGCGTCCCGGACGCCTGCGCCGGCGGTGCCGCCAGGAGCCCCGCCAGGAGCGCGATCGCCCCCGCGCCGACCCCTGCTGCTCTCCGCCGTGCCCTGTGTGCTGTGGTCCCCATGTCGTCCCGTCCCCTGGTCGTCCATCATTCGAGTGCCTCGCGTGCTGCGAGAGCACGAGGGGCGAGCGTACGTCGCCGCGGATCCCCCGACGGACCGGAGGAGGGCGGCTCCCGTCCGGCGCGGCCCGGATGGGGGACACGGAGGACGCACGGAGGCGGGCGGCCCACAGCTTCGGGCGCCCGATCGTCAGGACCTGCACGACCGGCCCGCGCGCTCTCCCGCCCGGAGAGCACGTGGACCGACGGCTCCTCCTCGATACTCTGAAGCGATGATCGGCCGTCGCCGTGGAGGGAAGAGGGATCAGCATGGACTACTCGAACGAGGACGATCTCAAGCAGAGGATCGGTATCGACTCTTGGAGGAATCTGTCGAAAGAGAAGTTCATAGCGTTCGCATCCGAGCTGCCGAACATGAGCGAGGAGCTCGCCCTGAAGGTCGTCGAGCAGTTCCCGGATTTCAAGAATCTCGTCCTCGACTCGTTCAGTGAAGTGCGAGATCAGGCGAGTTCAGCCGTTCGAGCCAACTGGAAGAGTCAGAAGAAGGTTCACAGGGCCTTCGCCGAGTACCGCGCCGTCCTGAACCGCGAACTGGATCGTGACACCCTGAGCGCGGCGGACCGCTACTCGGTCCTTCGGCTGTTCAAAGAAGCGATCGACGACGAAGCACTCAAGGATTCGGAGCACAAGGCGTTCGTGCTCCGGGCACTGGGCATCGTCGCGATGGTCGCAGTCGCCGGAGTCTCGACGGGAGTCGCCGTCCTCGGCGGTCGAGCCAGGATCGGCGGAGACGCCTAGTACCGAAGCCGATCCAACGGACCACTCCTCCGCCGACGAGCGCGTCGAGGCCGCGAGGCGGTCGACCCGCCGAACAGGCGAGGTTCCCGATCCGGCCGCCGGGAGAACACGAAAGGCCCGCTCTCTCGAGCGGGCCTTCCGTGGTGGTGGATCCGAGGGGATTCGAACCCCTGACCTCTTCATTGCGAACGAAGCGCGCTACCAACTGCGCCACGGACCCGTGCCTTCCGAGCCGTCACCGGCCCGAACAACTCGTCCACACTAGCACGGACGAGCAGGCGCCTCGCACTCGGGTCAGGCCCCGCGGCGGCGCTGCAGCGCCTGGTCGAGGTCGATCGCGTCGACGCCGTCCACGACGCCCATCGCGGCGAAGCGGGAGGAGGGACGCGGCGCCTCGGGAGCGGGAGCGGCAGCACGCGGGACGCGCAGCGGCGCCACCTCGGGAGCGGTCGCGGCGGCGCGCTGGGCGAGCTCCGCTTCCGCCGCGGCGGTGCGCAGGCGCTCCACGGCGTCGATCGACGCCATCGCGGAGGCGGCGACCGTGCCCCGGGAGAGGTAGAGCGGCTTGGGGAGCGGCTGCGGCGTCCAGCTCGCACGGTCCTCGGCGAGCTCCTCGGAGGCGTCGTCCGCCGCCTCCTCGGCGAGCTCGGCCTCGAAGACCTCGGCGCGCCGGCGCTCGGTCGCGGCGGCCGTCGTCGCTGTTGCGGCCGGAGCGGCCGCGCGCCGGCGACCCGGAGCCAGCAGGATCAGCGTGCCGAGCCCCGCGACGGCGAGGAGCAGGCCGACGAGCGGCACCGCACCCGTGCCGCCGAAGGGCAGCATCACGAGCCCGACCAGCGCGGCGACCGCCCCGACCAGCACGGCCAGCGCGGCGCCCTGGCGCCAGCGCAGGACCGAGGGCCCTGACCGCGTGCTCCGCCGTGCGCTCGCGGTCGCCCGTCGCAGCGCGTCGCGCGCCGCCTTCTCCGCCTGTGCCAGCTCCATCGCCTGTGCCTTCTCTTCGGCTCGTCGTCGTGTCTCGGTCACCCGGAGCCGTCGCTGCTGCAGCGACACCTCGCGGGCCGTCGCCTCCGCACGCACGTGCTCGGGCACTTCCGCGGTCTCGGCGAGGATCCGCAGCGTCTGCTGCAGCCTCACCGCGTTGCGCTCGGTCGCGTTGTACGACCGCCTGCGCATCCACGTGGGGATCAGGTAGGCGACCCACAGAACGGCGGCGAGCGCCCAGACGACGCCCCCGCCCAGCCAGTCGCTACTCATGCGGACAACGCTAGGAGCACCGGGCACTCCCGTCCGTCATTACGGGTAGGTGTGTCCGTGCGGATCGCGGATCAGCCGGGGCCCCGTCGGAGGGACACCAGCGCCGTCGGAGGGTCCGGAGAGACCCGAGCGGCGCGAGGCGCGGAGGTCCGCGTCGGTCGGCACGCCGACCTCCGACGGGACCTGCCCGTCGAGGTAGCGGCGGAGCACGCCGCGGGGCACCTCCTCCGCCACGAGGGCGAAGCAGAAGTGGTCGCGCCAGTCGCCGTTGATGTGGATGAAGCGCCGCCGCAGGCCCTCGTAGCGGAAGCCGAGCTTCTCGACCACGCGCAGGCTCGGCCGGTTCTCCGGGCGGATGCAGATCTCGATCCGGTGCAGGCCCAGGTCGAGGAAGGCGTGGTCGGCCGCGAGTGCCACGGCGATCGGAGTGATCCCCCGCCCGGCGTAGCGCTCGGACACCCAGTAGCCGATCGACCCGGAGGAGAGCGAGCCGTACCCGATGTTCGAGATGTTGAGCTGCCCGGCGAGCTCGCCGTCCCAGTCGATGAGGAACGGCACTCCGCCGCCGGCCCGCGCGTTCTGCTGCAGCGATCGGATGCTGGCGCGCACGTCGAACGCGGCGCCTCCCCGGGGGTCGGACGCCTCCCACTGGCGCAGCCACGACCGGTTCGCGATCAGCTCCCGCTCGAGAGGGCGGGCGTCGCGCACGCGGATGGGGCGGACGGTGACACGACCCTCGGTGAGCGTCGGGATCGGGAGCGGCATGATGCGACCCTACTGCTCCACCGCACTGCGGGAGGGGGACTGGACTCCGCGGCGTTCCGTGCTCTCGGGGAACGGAGGAACGGACGGGATCCCCCGCCTCAGCAGGGGGTCCCGTCCGTTCCGGAGGCGCGCTCGCCGGGGCTCAGAGGCCGGCGACGAAGTCCTTCAGCCAGGGCTTGAGGTCCTTGCCGAGGTCGTCGCGGTCGGAGGCGAGCTGCACGATGGCCTTGATGTAGTCGAGCTTGTCGCCGGTGTCGTAGCGGCGGCCGCGGAACACGACGCCGTAGACGCCGCCGAACTCGGCCGGGTCCTGGGCCATGCGCTCCAGCGCGTCGGTCAGCTGGATCTCGCCGCCCTTGCCCGGAGCGGTGTGCTCGAGCACGCCGAACACGTCGGGCTTCAGCACGTAGCGGCCGATGATCGCGAGGTTCGAGGGGGCGTCCTCCTTGGAGGGCTTCTCGACCAGCCCGGTGATCCGCACCACGTCGTCCTCGTCGGTCGCCTCGACCGCCGCGCAGCCGTAGAGGTGGATCTGGTCGGGGTCGACCTCGAGCAGCGCGACGACCGTGGTGTCGCGCTGCTCGGCGACGTCGATCATGCGGGAGAGCAGCGGGTCGCGGGCGTCGATCAGGTCGTCGCCGAGGAGCACGGCGAAGGGCTCGTCACCGACGTGGCGCTGCGCACGGGAGACCGCGTGGCCGAGGCCCTTCGGCTCGCCCTGACGGACGAAGTGCACGTCGGCGAGGTCGCTGGCGTACTTGACGTGCTCGAGCTTCTTGTCGTCCTTCTTCTGGGACAGGTTCTGCTCGAGCTCGGGCACCGAGTCGAAGTGGTTGGCGAGCGCGTTCTTGTTGCGCCCGATGATCACGAGCACGTCCTGGAGGCCGGCGTCCGCCGCCTCCTCGACCACGTACTGGATCGCCGGCTTGTCGACGACCGGCAGCATCTCCTTGGGGATGGCCTTCGTCGCCGGCAGGAAGCGGGTGCCGAGACCTGCGGCGGGGATGACTGCTTTGCGGATTCGAGTGCCCATGGGGCGCCATCCTAGCGGCGGGGGAAGTCGCGGGAGTTTCGCGCCAGGACCGGCGACGGAAGGCGCCGGACCCCGTTCCGGGGCGGTCCGGGACGAGCGTCCCTCAGGGTCGTCCGCGCGGAGGCCGGCGCGGGGCCCGGTTCTAGACTGAGCGCATGCCAGCCGACATCACGCACGAGAAGCGGGCGCTGCGCGCCGAGCTGCGCGAGCGCCGCCGCACGCAGACCTCGACCGCTCGCGACCAGGCCGCGGAGCAGATCACCGCCCACCTGATCGAGCTCGCCACCCGCGTGGGGGCCCGCTCCCTCGCGTGCTACCTCTCCGCTCCGGACGAGCCGAGCACCCGGCCGTTCCTGGGCTGGGCCGAGAGCCACGGCATCCGCGTCCTCTTCCCCGTCTCGCGCCAGGACGGCCTGCTCGACTGGGCGGTCGGCGACGGCCACACCGAGACCCAGGGCCTGTTCGGCATGCCCGAGCCCGTCGGGCAGCTGCTCGGCCCCATCGCGATCAACGACGTCGACCTCATCGTCGTCCCGGCCGCCACCGTCGACCGGCAGGGGATGCGGATGGGCTGGGGGCGCGGCTACTTCGACAAGACCCTCGGCTCGATGGAGAAGTGCCCGCCGGTCTACGCCGTCGTCTTCGACAGCGAGCTCGTCGATCGGGTGCCCAGCGAGGTCCACGACCAGGCCGTCGACGGAGTCGTCACTCCCTCCGGCATCGTCGACCTGCGCCACTGACCCCGTCCTCCTTCTCCCCCACCCGCCTCCGAGGAGCCCCCTGTGCCCACCTACTCCTACCGCTGCACGCAGTGCGGCAACGCCTTCGACATCCAGCAGAAGTTCACCGACGACACGCTCACCGAGTGCCCGAGCTGCCAGGGGGCGCTGCGCAAGGTGTTCAGCGCGGTCGGCGTGACCTTCAACGGCTCGGGCTTCTACCGCACCGACTCCCGCTCCGGCGGGAAGTCGAGCGAGGGCGGCTCCTCCTCCTCGGGTGCCGGCTCGTCCGGCTCGGGCGCATCCGGCTCCGGCTCATCCGACTCGTCGTCGGGCTCCTCGGGATCGGGCGGCTCCTCCTCCGGATCCTCGGGTTCATCGGGCTCGGGCGGCTCCTCGTCCGGCTCGGGGTCCTCGGGCTCCGGATCGTCCTCCTCCTCGTCGTCCTCGGGCTCCTCCGGGTCCTCCTCCTCGGGTTCCTCCTCCGGGAGCTGACCCACCACCCACCGCTCACGGCAGAAACGGAACAATCATGATCAACGGCTTCAAGGAGTTCATCCTCCGCGGCAACGTCATCGACCTGGCTGTCGCCGTGGTCATCGGCGCCGCCTTCACGACCATCGTCAACGCGATCGTGACGGGGATCTTCAACCCGCTCATCGGCGTGATCTTCGACGCCTCCTCCCTCGAGGCCCTGGTCTGGCCCATCCGACCGGGAGAGAACGGCGAGGACCCGACCGTCATCGCCTACGGCTCGGTCGTCTCGGCCCTGATCCAGTTCGTGATCGTCGCCTTCGTCCTCTACTTCGCGTTCGTCCTGCCGATCAACCACCTCAAGAACGCCGCGTTCGCCAAGAAGGCCGCCGACGCCCCCGCCGCGGAGGACAAGGCCCCCACCGAGCTCGAGCTCCTCGCCGACATCCGCGACCTGCTCGCCAACAACGGCACCGCCACCACCGCGAACTCCGGCAAGCACGTCGACTGAGTTGTCCTGTCTTCTTCCGCCGGAGGCGGAAGAAGACCGCGGTCGGCTTCCCGACGGAGAGCGTTCCGTGGAGCGGTGTGCGAACAGTGCGTTCGAAACGCTGGCACGCGTTTCGGACGACACCTGCACCCTCGGCAGGTCGCCTATCGGGGCCTTCAGCGTCTCCGGCGGGGACTGATCGTTCCTGTGTCCACGCCTTCATCGGACATCGCCGGGCATGAGGCGGAAAGCGGTCGATCAGCTAGGCACCGGACGGACGCGATCGTCCGCAGGCACCGGACGGGAAGCAGCCGGTCACCGTCGCCGGGTCCGACGTGAGCGGTCGCCGGACAGCGGCGTGACGCGTTCGCTCGTCGAGGCGGGGCGCGGCGGGGTGAGGTCCGAGGTCGTCGACGGGTCGAGAGCCGACTCGCGGATCACCGACCGGTCCGGCTGACGTCAGTAGTGCGGGGGGACGTCCTGGCGCAGGCGCGCGTCGTTCGGGCCGGTGTCGGGGCGCGCGGGCGGCGCGGAGGGGTCGGCGACCGGAGCATCGTGCGGGGACGGATCGGTGCCGGGCTTCGCGGGGAGCGTCGCCCGCCGGCCGCCGCGGGTGCGCCGCAACGGGCGGTCGGCACCCGCGGGGGCGCCGGGATCCTGCGCCACGATCAGTCGCGCGGCAGCGGCTCGACGGGCTGCGTCTCCCCCGACGCCGGAGCGGCGGCGGCAGCAGGAGCGGCGGGAGCAGCAGCGGTGGGAGCAGCAGCCTCGCCGGCGGCGGGAGCAGGGGTCTGCTCCTCCCCCGCGGTCGCACCGATCAGCCCGGCCACCCGCGCGGCCACGGCCTCGGGGTCGGCGAACAGCTCGAAGTTGTGCACCCGCAAGTAGTGCCAGCCCAGCCGCCGCAGCAGCTCCGGACGCAGGCGCAGCGACACGCGCAGGCTCTGCGTGCTCACGTCGCGGTCGGTCTCGACCACCACGGCACGGGTCCCGAGCGCGGCGACGAGGGCCAGCTTGCCCTTGTGCCCGATGTTGACCCGGAGTCCGCGGCGCTCGAGGCGCGCGGCGAGATCCACCAGCATCGGCTCCGAGTAGTCGTCGCGATCGCTCGGCTGGACGCGGTCCTCCGCCTCCTGCAGCACCTGCGCGAGCGCGACCATGCCGTATCGCATGCGCGACTCGTCGATGTCGCCCGGGCGGAAGCACGAGACGATGTCCATCGAGCGGCGGGCACGGGTCATCCCGACCGCCAGCAGACGCTCTCCACCTGGCTCCGCGAGCGCGCCGAAGTTCGACAGCAGGCGGCCGTGGGGCGTCCGGCCGTAGCCGATCGAGAAGATGACGCGGTCGCGGCTCTGCGCGACCGACTGCTCCAGAGTCACGACGGCGAAGGGCTCGGGCCGATCGCCGAGGATGAAGTCGCTCAGGTCGGTGCGCTTGGCGAAGGCCGTCAGCACCGCCTGCTGCACCCGCACGGCGTGGCGAGGGCTCGCGGTGATGACCATCAGCGACTCGCGCGGACGGATCACGGCGTGCTCGAGCACCAGCTCGACCACCTTCGCGACCTCGGCGTCGACGGACTCGACGGCTCCGGAGTCGTTCTCGGGCATGCCGTGCCCGCTCGCGATGTAGTGGAAGCGGAGCGAGTCGTGTCCGAGGAAGGAGCCGGCCCAGGGCAGGGAGTCGATGCGGCCGCCGTAGAAGCGGCGGTTGACCAGCTCGGCCAGGTCCTCGCCGCCCGCGCGGTAGCTGCGGGTGAGCGTGACGGTGTTGAGCAGCTCGCCGAGTCGGGCGAGCGCCGACTGGGCGTGCAGCGCCTCCACGTCGGTCCGCGAGGCGGTGGAGCCGAACTCCGGCGTCTCGTCGACGCGCAGGCCGAAGGGAGTGGGGGTCTGCGTGACCGGGTCGCCGAACGCGACGACCTGCTTCGCCCGGCGGATCGCTCCGACGTTCTCGGCCAGCGTGGTCGCCCCGGCGTCGACGAGGAACACCGCGTCGAAGGTCGTCTCGGTGCCGATGCGGTGCACCTCGTACGGAGAGGCGAGCCACGCCGGAGCGAGCACGCGCGAGAGGTGCGGAGCGGCCTTCTGCAGCTCCTGAGGGGTCGTCGCCGCCTCGGTGCGCAGCAGCGCGCGCAGCGCGTCGCGCTCCTGCGGCCAGTCGACGAGCCCGATCTTCCAGGTCTCGGAGAGCTTCCAGGCCAGCAGCTCGGCGCTCGAGGCGGCGTGCGCCTCGTCGACGAGCTTGAAGTCGGCCTCGAGCCGGTCGAGCACGCTCGTGTTGCCGCCGAGCAGCGCACGCTCGTCGGTCAGCATGATCTCGAGCGCCGAGCGCCACCAGGCCAGGTCCAGCTCGCCCGCGACCAGCTCGGCCGGCACGTGGCGGCGCGAGAGGTCGGTGAGCAGCGGGTCCAGGCCCCAGTCGCGGAGGGTGGCGAGGAGGGTCGTCCGCTCCTGGAGGTTGGCGAGCACCTCGCTGTCCTCGGCGAGGCCGGACACCATCGAGGCCAGCTCCGCGAGAGGGAGCGAGGCGAGCTGCAGGTTCGTCCCGCGGCGGCCGAGCGGCTCGTCGAGACGGCTCAGCTGGTCGGTCACCTGCTGGTAGGCAACCTGCACGTCGGCGACGCCGACCGGGACCTCGGGGATCGTGCCGGCGACCGCGTAGCGCTGCCACAGCGTCCGCTGCTGCTGCACCCGGCGGAGCGCCGCGTTGAGGTCGGTGACGTGCGCGCCGGGACGCAGGTACTCGCGCGCGAGCTTCTTCAGGCGCCGGCGGTTGGTGGACGACATCTCGGCGGCCTCGCGGCGCGGCGAGGTGGCGACGATGAGGTCCTGGATCGAGCGGTCGAAGACGGCCGGCTGGAACTTGTCCAGCGTCTCGCGGACGTCCTGCAGCAGACGCAGGTAGATGCCGAGCTCGGCGACCGACTCGAACGGGCGCATCCGCGTCTGGCCGATGACGTCCTGGGCGCGGTCGAGCAGGCGCGGCAGGTCGCGCAGGTGCAGGCGCTTGGCCAGCTCGTGGGCGATCTCGGCGTCGGCGGTGGAGTCGAACTGGGCCCCGTACCAGGGCGAGTCGCCCGGGCCGTAGCGGAACTCGCCCAGGCGCGCCGACTCGATCAGCATCCGGGTCGCCTCGGGGCGGCTGTGCGCGAGAGCGGTGACGGAGCGGCGATCGAGGCGGGCGGCGGTCGACGGGGGCGTCCGCAGCTGCGAGAGGCGGGCGAGCTCCTCGAGGGCCTGCAGCGCCGAGACGCCGAAGCTCTCGTCGCGCCGGGAGAGCGCGCCGCGGTAGTCGAGCAGCACCTTCCGCAGCCGGAGCAGGGCGTCGTCGATCTCGCTGACGGAGGGGCGCGCCGCCTTCTCATTGCGGCCGATCGACTGGATGAGGTCGCGGCGGAGCGTGCGGGGCCCGACCGCGATGCCGCCCAGGCCCGCCGAGAGCAGGCGCTGGTGGATGCTGTCGAGGCTCGACCGGCGAGCGCTGACGACCAGCACGCGCTTGTGCTGGGCGGCCAGGGCGCCGATCGCGTTGACGATGGTCTGGGTGCCGCCCGTGCCGGGGAGGGTCTTCACGACGAGCGAGTTGCCGGCCGCGATGTTCGCGATCACCTGCTCCTGCTCGGCGTCCGCGTCGAGGAGGAGGTTGTCGGTCGCCGGAGGACGCTCGTCCTGCGGGATGATCGACGCCACCTTCTGCGACTGCTGCAGCGCCCGCTTGGCGGCCGGGTTCCCGGCGACGGCGTCGAGGACGGGGTGCTCGAGCATCCGGGCGTCGCGGAGCATGTCGCCCGCCACGTCGGCGAAGCTCGAGACCACGAGGCGCGGGTGCACGGCGAACCACGGCAGGTGCGAGGTCAGGCCGCGCAGCTGGTCGATGACCGGCTGCGGCTTGAAGACGCCGTTCTGCACGGCCAGCTCGACGAACTGCTCGGGGTCGATCGTGATGCCGAACTGCTGCTTGAGGGCGCGCGCGAGCTGCGGATTGAAGTAGGGCTGGCCCTTGAGCTTGAGCTCGAAGTCGCGGCCGTAGCGGCGGATGGCGAGCGGGCGCAGGAGCACGGGAGCGGTGAACTCCGTGTCGCCGGCGCGCCACTGGGCGAGGCCGATGGCGAGGTGGACGCCCTCGATGCCGCGGACCGAGCGCAGCTCGATCCCCTTGTCGGTGATCGCGCCCGCGGCGTTCTTCGCGGTGCGCAGGGCGAGCTCGTCGCGGATGAGCGAGGAGAGGAGCGTCGTCTTGCCCGAGATGAACGGGGGCAGCCCGCCGGGGTGCGTGGTCGAGAGCTCGATGCGCGTCCGGGGCGAGTCCACGAAGTGGAGCAGGGGCGACGGACCGCCGACCTTGGCGAGCTCGTCGCGCCACGACTGCCACACCGGATCGGCCACGTTGCCGCCCTGGTAGCCGGCCTCGCCGCTCGTCACCTGCACGGGAGAGGTCGCCGTCGGGGAGAGCCGATGCGCGGACGCCTCCCCCTGGTCACCGGATTCGGGTGAGGTCGCCACCGGTCCGGCTCCTGGGAAATCGTCGACTCGTTGCACACGGACACCCTAAACCGGGCACCTCCGAAAGGCCGTAGCGACGCGGGTCGGCGGCACGGCACCTCCGTACGGCTCACCGGGCCGGAGCATCGGAGGAACGCGGAGCCCAGGGTCGGATCGGCGAGCGCGCCCGCCCGATCGGGGCGGGCGGGGGGCTCAGGAGGGCCAGACGGCCAGGGGCGGCGCCGTCTCGACCCGGCGCTCGTCGCCGACCACGCGGATCCGGCTGCTCACGCGGTCGTGCCCGGCGGCAGCGGCGACCGCGGTCATGACGAGCTGAGCGTGGTCGCGCGCGAGATGCCCGAAGGCGCTCCGCAGATCGACGGGACGGCCGGTGGCGAGCGACACGGCGATGCGGGCGACCGCCTCCTCCGAGAGGTCGAGGAGGCACGCCTGCTCGGCGAGGACGGCGAAGTCGATCCGCGGCGCTGCCTCCGTGGCGGCACCGGCCGCCCACGGGTGCTCGCGGCGGAGGCATCCGGCGCGGACGAGGAGCTGCTCCGCGGCCTCGAGGCCGGGCCCGGCGAGGACGGGGATCATGCCGCGGTCCGCTCGGCGCGGCGCCCGGAGGCGCGGACCCCGACGGACACGACGGCCGACAGCAGGCAGGCGACGCCGGCGATCAGCGGCGCGAGCCAGCCGAGGACGCTCACCTCGTCGACGTCCGCGCCGAAGTACTGCCAGTGCGCGATGGCGTAGACGAAGAGGGAGAAGAAGCAGAGCGCGACGCCCGTGAGCGCCGACACCAGGTCCGCCGGACGGACGAGGGGCTCGTGCTCCGCCGAGGCGGCCTGCTCGATAGCGGGCTCGGAGAGGGCGGCGGGCGGGACCTGCGGGAGGGTCGCGGTGGCGGGGTGCTGCGTCATGTCTCCGAGGCAACCAGCCGCGCAGTGTCACGGTCGTCACTCGCTGGCATGACGTCCCGAGCCGAGCGGATGGTGGCGCGGTCGGCCGGTCAGGGAGCGACGGGGACGTCCGCTCGGGCCGGTCGGCGTCCGAGCGACGACTGGAACCGCAGCAGGTACCCGTCGGGATCGGCCACCACCAGCTGACGGACGCCCGCCTCCTCCGCTCCGACCCGGTACCAGCGGGTCTCGAGCGGCGAGAACAGCGGCGTCCCGGCCTCGGCGAGCGCCGCTGCCGTCCGGTCGGCGTCGTCGACGTGCAGCTGCAGGTTCATCCCCCGGCCGAGCGGGCGCTCCAGCGGTGCCGCGATCCAGTTGCGGCCCCTCCCCGCCTCTTCGAGCATCACGTGCGCGGAGCCGAGGACCAGGTACGCGAAGCCCTCCTCGGGTCGGGCGTAGTGGATCCGGAACCCGCAGGGACCGCACCAGAACCCGAGGCTCCGGTCGAGGTCGGCGACGAGCAGCTCGGGGACGAGATCGGGATCGGCCATCCGCGCGTTCTACGCCTCGGCGCTCTCGGGGCGCTTCGTGCGGCCCGGGAGCAGGAGCAGGCCCGAGACGCCCACGACGATCAGCAGGATGGCCGCGACCGTCACGAAGGAGGCCAGCGCCAGCACGGGCATGATGATCGTCAGGACGCCCGCGATGACCGAGGCGATCCCTGCCGCGATCGGCAGCCACGCGGGGCCGGCGACGGTGCGGCCGCTGGTGATGCTCGAGACGCCGTCGAGGATCCAGCCCGCGCCGATCACGAGGCCCAGGACACTCAGCGACTCGAACGGGTTCGACAGGCACAGGATGCCCGCGACCAGGATCAGGGCGCCGAGCAGGCCCGCGAGCCAGCGCACCCGGGCATCGAGCCGCGAGGCGGTGAAGGCCAGCAGCAGGCGGAAGACGCCCGCGGCGATCAGGTGGATGCCGAAGACGATGGCGACGGTCAGCAGCGTCGGACCGGGGATCAGGACGGCGATGACGCCGAGCACGATCGCGATCAGCGAGACGGCGATGATCCACCAGCGCTCGACGGAGGTGCGGGACATCGTGGGCGCGGCGGTCTCGGACATGGCGTTCCTTCGCGTCGGGGAGTGCGGACCCCTCGAACGTTAGGGCACCGGGGCGGGGTGGCGCGGGGCCCTGCGCCCGCCCGCCCGAGGACGCAGGTCAGTGGCGCGATCCGGTGCGCGCCGCGGCACGGTGCCGCCGCACGCGGCGCACCACGAGCGCGAGCAGCAGCACGCCGAACGCGCTGTAGATGATCGCGTCGAGCACGCCCGCGTACTGGTCGACGAGCTCGTACTGCGTACCCAGGGCTGCGCCGAGGCCGATCAGCAGGCCGTTCCAGACGCCGGAGCCGAGGATCGTCAGTCCCGAGAACAGCAGCAGGTTCATCCGCTCGGCCCCCGCGGGGAGCGAGATGAGGCTGCGCACGCCCGGGATGAGGCGACCGAAGAGGACCGCCCAGGTGCCGTGCCGGCGGAACCAGCCGACCGCCTTCTCGAAGTCCTCGCGGTCGACCAGCGGGAGCTTGGAGAGCAGGCGGATCGAGCGCTCCGTGCCGATGCGGTGGCCGAGCGCGTAGAGGATCAGGCCGCCGAGGTAGGCGCCGAGGGTCGCCGTGATCACGACCAGCACCAGGTTCATCCGGCCCTGCTGGGCGAGGAAGCCGGCCAGCGGCAGCACGAGCTCGCTCGGGATCGGCGGGAACACCGTCTCGATCAGCGTCAGCAGGCCGACGCCCGCCTCTCCGAGCGCGGCGATCACCCGCGCGGCGACGCCGACGAGCCCGGAGAGCTCGTCGATGCTGTCGGAGGAGGAGGCGGTCGCCACGGAGGCGGGGGCGAGGGCGAGGGTCGCGATCGTCATGACTGAGAAGCTACTCAGTCCGCGGAGCGCGCACCTGGGAATCCGGCGGCCCGCTCAGGGGCGGCCGGTGAGCACGACGGTGTCCGATCCCTGCAGCCGCACCTCGACCGAGGCGATCTCGGAGAGCGGGAGCCCGGTGGCGAGGCTGGGCTCCATCGTCGTCCCCGGCGCGCTCGTCCACGATCCGACGGCCTCGGTGCCGCCCGAGGTGTCCGTGACGTAGAGGACGTAACCGGCCGAGCCCGCGTACTGCTCGGCCGTGTCGGCCCAGCTGCAGTCCATGTCGATCCGCGTGCCCCACTGCTGCGGCACGAATCGCACGGAGGCCTCGACGGGGACGCCCGGAGCCGCGGCGAGCGAGACGGTCGAGCCGACGGTCTCGACAGGGGCGAGGGACGGACCGATCGCGAGCGGCAGGGCGACGGCGGCGGCGGCCGAGACGCCCGCGGCGGCGAGCACCAGGCCCGCGATGCGCAGCCGGGTGCGGCGGCGGACGGAGTCGGTGGCCGCGGCGAGGCGGGTCAGCAGTGCCGCCGGAGCCGGATCGCCGGCCGCCTCCGGCTCCTCGACCAGGCGCATCGCCTCGTCCGGGGGCAGGTGGGCCAGCAGGCCCGGCAGCGGGACGAACTCGGCGAGGGACTCGCGGCAGCCGGGGCAGGCGCGCAGGTGCAGCTCGTACTCGCGGCGGTCGGCGGCGGTCAGGGATCCGAGGAGATACGCGGCGTCCCAGTCGCGGAAGGGGTCGTCGTGCCGGTCGTCGGAGGAGGGGTCGCGGTTCACAGCTCCGTCACCCCCCGCTCCTGCAGTGCGAGCTTGAGGGCCCGCATCCCGTAGTGCATCCGAGACTTGACGGTGCCCGGGGCGATCCCCAGCAGCGCGGCGATCTCGGTGACCGTGCGGCCGCCGTAGTAGGCGTGCACGATGACGGCGCGGTGGTCGTGGCTCAGTCCGCTGAGCGCGTCCGAGAGCAGCCAGGCGTCGAGCACCTGGTCGGTGCGGTCGGCGGTCGGGCGCTCGGGGACCTCGTCCGTGCCCAGCTCCCGGGCGTAGCGGGCGCTGCGGCGGTCGTCGATGACGAGGTTCCGGGCCACGGTGTAGAGCCAGGAGCGGGCGGCGGCCTCGCCCTGGGCGAGGATCTCGGGGTGCTTCCAGGCGCGCAGCAGCGCCTCCTGCACGACGTCCTCCGCCATCTGGCGGTCGCCGGTCAGGCGCAGCACGAACCGCCAGAGCGCGCTGGCATGCTCGTCGTGCAGCGCACGCAGCATCTGGGCCTGATCCTCGGACATCTCCACCTCTTCCTCCACCAACGTAACGGGGGCCCGAACGGTTCAGCCGGTTCGCGCGAGCGGCCCCACTCTGGTACTCCGGAGTCGATGACCTTCCCCGATGCCGACGACGCCGCCCGCGTGCGCTCCTTCCTCCGCGACAACCGCTCGCGGATGCTCGACGACGTCCGGCACCTCGTGATGATCGAGAGCCCCAGCGACTCCCTCGAGGCGCTCGGCGAGCTGCACGCCTTCCTGGTGCACTGGGTGGGAGAGCGGCTCGGGCACGACGCCGACGTGCAGCACCGGCGTGCGCAGGACGCGCCGACCGCGACCAGCTGGACCGTCCCGGCGAGCGGCGGCGCGAGACCGCACCGGGGCACGCGTCCGTTCGTGGCGCTGCTCGGCCACTACGACACGGTGTGGCCCCTGGGCACGACCCGCTCCTGGCCCTTCGCCGTCGACGGCGACCGCCTGAGCGGACCGGGCAGCTACGACATGAAGGCCGGGCTGGTGCAGATGGTGTGGCTGGTGGCCGCGCTCCGCCACGCCGGCGTCCCGCATCCCGCCGTCCGCCTGGTGATGAGCGGGGACGAGGAGATCGGCAGCGCCGCCTCACGCCCGTTCCTGGAGCGGCAGTGCGCGGGCGCCGACGCGGTCCTGGTGTTCGAGGGCGCGATCGGCGACGCGGTCAAGACGGCGCGCAAGGGCATCGGGCGCTTCGTGATCGACGTGGTCGGGGTCGAGGCGCACGCCGGGGTCGAGCCGGAGAAGGGGGCGAGCGCGATCCACGAGCTCGGCTCGCTGATCCCGCGGGTGCTGGCGATCGCGCGGGAGGAGGAGGGCACCTCGGTCAACATCGGAGTGGTCTCCGGCGGCTCGCGGGTCAACGTGACGACGGCCCGCGTGCGCCTGGAGCTGGAGGCGAGGATCCGCGGATCCGCCGAGGCCGCCCGCGTCGAGGCCGAGCTCGACGCGCTCGCCGCCGCCGACCCGCGCATCCGGCTGGAGGTGCGCGGCTCCTGGGAGCGGCCCGTCTTCGAGCGGACCGCCTCCGTCGCCGCGCTCTACCGCAGGGCCGAGCGGGTCGCGAAGCGGATCGACGTCCCCCTCCGCGAGATCGCGGTCGGCGGGGCGAGCGACGGCAACCTCGTCGCCGCGCTGGGCCTGCCGGTCCTCGACGGGCTCGGCGCCCCGGGCGAGGGTGCGCACGCGCGCAGCGAGGCGATCGGCATCGAGGGCATGCTGGAGCGGACGGCGCTGGCCGCGCTGCTGGTCGCCAGCTTCGGCGACGAGCACTGACCGGCTGCAGAGGAAGGACGAGCGGATGACCCTGTACGAATCGCGCCCCGTGGGCGTCGTGATCGAGGCTCCGGCCGCGGAGGTGTACGCCTTCGTCTCCGACCCGGCGAACCTCCCGCGGTGGGCCGCGGGCCTCGCCTCCGCCGCGCTCGAAGAGGTCGACGGACGCTGGTTCGCCGACTCGCCGATGGGCCGGGTCGAGGTGCGTTTCGCCCCGCAGAACCCGTTCGGCGTCGCGGACCACGAGGTCACGCTCCCCGACGGGACGGTGGTGGACAATCCGCTCCGGGTGCTCGTGAACGGGGACGGCGCCGAGGTGGCCTTCACCGTGCGGCGGCGCCCCGGGATGAGTCTCGACGACTGGGACGAGGACTGCGCGCGGGTCGCGGACGACCTCGAATCGCTCCGGCTGCTGTTCGAGCGCGGGGCGCTGTAGGTTCGTCACAGCTCCGGCGCAGGGCCGGCACCCGTGAGAACGAGGACGCGATGACCTCCCCCGATCGTCCGAGCACCCGCCCCGCAAGCGGCATCGAGCTCAACGGCCTCGACACGATCCAGGAGTCGGAGCGGCACGGCCGCCCTCGCGACCTCTTCTGGCCGTGGTTCGCCGCGAACGTGTCCGTGCTCGGGCTGAGCTACGGCTCCTTCCTCCTCGGCTTCGGCCTCTCCTTCGGGCAGGCGACGCTCGTCAGCGTGATCGGGATCGTCGTCTCGTTCCTCTTCTGCGGTCTGGTCGCCGTCGCCGGCAAGCGCGGCTCCGCCCCCACGATGGTGCTCAGCCGGGCGGCCTTCGGGGTCGACGGCAACCGCCTCGTCTCGGTGATCTCCTGGCTGCTCACGGTGGGCTGGGAGACGGTGCTGGCCTCCCTCGCGGTGCTCGCGACGGCGACGGTGTTCGAGGAGTTCGGCTGGGACGGGGGCGTGCTCACCAAGGTGGTCGCGCTGATCGTGGTCGCCGCGCTCATCGTGATCGCCGGGGTCGCGGGCTTCCGCCTGATCATGCGGCTCCAGCTCGCGATCACCGTCGCGACCGCCGTGCTGACCGTGTTCTACGTCGTGCTCGTCCTCGACCGGATCGACCTCGCTGCCGTCGGCGCCCTGCCCGCGGGCTCGGCCGCCGCGGTCATCGGCGGGCTCGTGTTCATGATGACCGGCTTCGGGCTGGGCTGGGTGAACGCCGCGGCCGACTACTCCCGCTACCTCCCCCGCGGTGCCCGCACGAGCGGAGTGATCGCGTGGACGACGATCGGCGGAGCGGTCGCGCCCGTCGTGCTGGTGGTCGTCGGCCTGCTGCTGGCCGGCTCCTCGCAGGAGCTCTCGGACGCGATCGCCGCGGACCCGATCGGAGCGCTCGCCGGGATCCTGCCGACCTGGTTCCTGCTCCCCTTCATCGTTGTCGCGCTGCTCGGCCTGATAGGCGGGGCCGTGATGGACATCTACTCCTCGGGCCTGGCGCTGCTCAGCACGGGGCTCAAGGTCTCGCGGCCGGTGGCCGCCGGGATCGACGGCGTGCTGATGGTCCTTGGAGCGGTCTACGTCGTGTTCGTCGCGGGCGACTTCCTCGGCCCGTTCCAGGGCTTCCTGATCACCCTCGGCGTGCCGATCGCGGCCTGGCTCGGCGTGTTCCTCGCCGACCTCCTCCTCCGCCGGCGCGACTACGACCAGGAAGCCCTGTACGACTCCCGCGGCCGCTACGGCAGCGTCTCGGCGGTCCCCGTGGCCCTCGTGCTGATCGGCGCCGTCGTCGGCTGGGGCCTGGTGGTCAACTACTCCCCCGGGTTCGAGTGGGAGGGCTACCTCCTCGGCCCGCTCGGCGGCCGCGACGGCGACTGGGCCGGCGCCAACCTCGGCGTCCTCGTGGCGCTCGTGATCGGCTTCGCGGGAACGCTCGCCCTCTCGCGCGGGGCCGTCCGCCGCCAGGAGGCCTCGGCGTGAGCCTGCTCGTCGCGATCGACCTGCAGCACGTCTTCGCCGACGCCGAGTCGCCGTGGGGATCCGGCGGATTCGAGCGCGCGGCCGAGGGGACCCGCCGGCTCCTCCCGGCGTTCGGCGAGCGGGTCGTGACCACCCGCTTCGTCGCCCCGGAGCGGCCCGCCGGCGCGTGGATCCCCTACTACCGCGAGTGGCCGTTCGCGCTCGTCCCCGAGAGCGACCGGCTCTACGAGCTCGTGGCCGGGTTCGAGGGCCATCGCACGATCACCGCCACGACCTTCGGCAAGTGGGGGCCCGAGCTCGAGGCCGAGCTCGACGACTCCCGCGAGCTCGTGCTCACCGGCGTCTCGACCGACTGCTGCGTGCTCTCGACGGCGCTGGCGGCCGCGGACGCCGGAGTGCGGGTCAGGGTCGCCGCGGACGCCTGCGCGGGCGCCTCCGAGGCCGACCACCAGCGCGCGCTCGACGCCATGTCCCTGTACGCGCCGCTGATCGAGATCACGACCGTGGACGCGGTGCTGGCGGACCTGCGCGCCCGGGGCTGAGACCGCGGTCGGGACGCGAGCCGCTTGCGCCGGTCGGCCCCGCGCGTCGCGGGGCGACCCCGTCACCCGGCATGATGTCGGCATGTCCTCCACCGACGAGCGCGTCAGCCCGGCTTCCCGCACCCTGGTCATCGGCGAGGCGCTGATCGACATCGTCGAGCGCGACGGCAGCGCCACGGAGCACGTCGGCGGCTCCCCGGCCAACGTCGCCCTCACGCTCGCCCGACTCGGGCGACCCGCGACCCTCGTCACCGACATCGCCGACGACGAGCGCGGCCGCCGCGTCAGCGCCCACCTCGAGGCCTCCGGAGTGGAGGTCCGGCACGGCGACTCGGAGCGCACCAGCACCGCTCGGGCGGTCCTCGCCGCGGACGGGTCGGCCCGCTACGTCTTCGACCTCTCCTGGAACCCGCCGGCGGCGGACCCGGAGGGCGCCTCCCACGTCCACACCGGCTCCATCGCGATCTTCCTTGAGCCGGGCGGATCCGCCGTGCTCGGGCTCCTCGAGGCTCTGCCCGCCGGAGTGACGGCGAGCGTCGACGCGAACATCCGTCCGGCTCTGGTCGGCGCGCACGCCGAGGCGCTCGCGCGCTTCGAGCGGATCGCCGCCGCGTGCGAGGTCGTGAAGCTCAGCGACGAGGACGCGGAGTGGCTCTACCCGACGATGCAGCTCGACGAGGTCCTCAGCAGGCTGCTCTCCCTCGGGTCGCAGCTCGCGGTCGTCACCCGCGGCGCGGAGGGACTGCTGCTGGCCTCGGCCGTCACGCGGGTGACCGTGCCCGCCGCCCGGATCGTGGTGGCGGACACGATCGGCGCCGGCGACTCCGCGATGGGCGCGATCCTCGACGAGGCGTTCCGCCACGGCCTCGGCGCCGCGAACGGGATGCTCCTCGACGGCCCCGCCCTGCACGCGATCGGCCGTCACGCCGCGCACGTCGCCGGCATCACGACCTCCCGCTCCGGCGCGAACCCGCCCACCCGCGACGAGCTCTGAGGGCCGGGGGCGGACCTTCTGCAGGACGCCCCTGGTGCTCGCGTCGGGACGCGGAGATACTGGGCGCACCTCGACGGAAAGGCGTGCCGTGCCCACTTCACTGAGCCCCTACATCGGCTTCGACGGCTCCGCGCAGGAGGCGATGGAGTTCTACCGGGACGTCCTC
This sequence comes from Rathayibacter sp. AY1E8, assembly GCF_002931415.1. Lineage (NCBI taxonomy): Bacteria > Bacillati > Actinomycetota > Actinomycetes > Micrococcales > Microbacteriaceae > Rathayibacter > Rathayibacter sp. AY1E8. Next base: position 24,958 of record NZ_PSVI01000001.1, on the reverse strand, counting down.
GGCGGCGAGCTCAGCTCCAGCCGCTTCGGCGACTTCGGGATGAGCGCGGATCCGGCCGACCAGGACCGGATCATGCACGCCCAGCTCGTCACGCCGAGCGGGATGATCCTGATGGGCTCCGACTCCCCCTCCTCGAGCCCGGCCGAGAGCGGCGCCCGCATCACGATCGCGCTCTTCGGCGACGACGACGCCGAGCTGAGCGGCTACTGGGACGGCCTGGCCGAGGGCGGCACGGTCGTCGAGCCGCTGGTCGCCTCGCCCTGGGGCGACCGCTTCGGGATGCTGGTCGACCGCTACGGCGTCGGCTGGATGGTGAACATCGCCGCTCCGCCGGCCTGACGCTCCTCCCCAGCGCGGGATCGGGGCACGCCTCCCCCGGGTGCGTCCACCCGTCCCGCCGGGCGCCGCGGCAGGCGCAGAATGGAGGGGCCGCTCCCGCTCCGGGGGCCGTCCCACCTCTCACGAAGGCTGCAGATGACGATCACGCTCGGGTACAAGGCATCGGCGGAGCAGTTCGGCGCCCGGGAGCTCGTCGAGCTCGCGGTCGGCGCCGAGCGGCACGGCTTCGAGACCGCGGTCGTCTCGGACCACTTCCAGCCGTGGCGGCACACGGGCGGGCACGCGCCGTTCTCCCTCGCCTGGCTCGCCGCGGCCGGTGAGCGCACCTCCACCATCACCCTCGGCACCTCCGTGATGACCCCGCACTACCGCTACAACCCCGCCGTCGTCGCCCAGGCGTTCGGCACGCTCGGCGTGCTCTACCCCGAGCGGATCATGCTCGGCGTCGGCACCGGCGAGGCGCTGAACGAGGTCGCCACCGGCTACCAGGGCGCGGGCGAGCAGACCTGGCCCGACTTCAAGGAGCGCTTCGCCCGCTTGCGCGAGGCCGTGCGGCTCATGCGCGCGCTCTGGGCGGGCGACCGCGTCACCTTCGACGGCGAGTACTACTCCACGCACGAGGCGTCGATCTACGACAAGCCCGAGAGCGGCGTGCCGGTCTACATCGCGGCGGGCGGCCCCGTCGTCGCCAAGTACGCCGGCCGGGCGGGCGACGGCTTCATCTGCACGTCGGGCAAGGGCATGGAGCTCTACACCGAGAAGCTGCTCCCCGCCGTCGAGGAGGGCGCCGCGGCGGCCGATCGCGACTCCTCGACCATCGACCGCATGATCGAGATCAAGCTCTCCTACGATCCCGATCCGGCGCTCGCGCTCGAGAACACGCGCTTCTGGGCGCCGCTCTCGCTGTCGCCGGAGCAGAAGCACTCGCTGACCGATCCGGTCGACATGGAGCGCGCCGCCGACGAGCTGCCGATCGAGCAGGTCGCGAAGCGCTGGATCGTCGGCTCCGACCCCGAGGAGACGGTCGCGCAGATCAAGCCCTACGTCGACGCGGGCTTCACCCACCTGGTCTTCCACGCCCCGGGCGACGACCAGCAGCGCTTCTTCGACGCCTTCGAGCGCGACCTCGCGCCGCGGCTGCGCGCGCTCTGACCTCCCGCCTCCGCCACGACCCCCTTCGGAAGGGCCGCTCCCGCATGACCACGGCCACCCTGCTCGCCCGGCTCGACCGCGGCGAGGCGCTGACGCGCGAGACCGCCGAGGAGCTCCTCGGCGCGCGCGGCGACGACCTCGACCTGCTGCTGGAGGCCGCCGGCCGCCTGCGCGACGACGGACTCGCCCGCCGCGGACGGCCCGGCGTCGTCACCTACTCGCGGAAGGTCTTCGTCCCGCTGACCAAGCTCTGCCGCGACCGGTGCCACTACTGCGTCTTCGTGGAGACACCGGGCGGGCTCGCGGCCAAGCGCGAGTCGACCTTCATGGAGCCGGAGGAGATCCTCGAGGTCGCCCGCGCCGGTGCCGCGCTCGGCTGCAAGGAGGCCCTGTTCACGCTCGGCGACCGCCCGGAGGACCGGTGGCCGATCGCCCGCGCCTGGCTCGCCGAGCACGGCTACGCCTCGACGCTCGAGTACGTGCGCGCGATGGCCGTCCTGGTGATGAGCGAGACGGGCATGGTCACGCACCTGAACCCCGGCGTGATGTCGTGGGCCGAGCTGCAGCGGCTCCGCCCGGTCGCGCCCTCGATGGGCATGATGCTCGAGACGACCGCCGAGCGCCTCTGGTCCGAGAAGGGCGGTGTGCACTACGGCTCCCCGGACAAGGACCCGGCGTTGCGCCTGCGCGTGCTCGAGGACGCGGGCCGCAGCCGCATCCCCTTCACCACCGGCGTGCTGCTGGGCATCGGCGAGAACGCGGCGGAGCGGGCGGACGCCCTCTTCGCGATCCGCGAGTCCCACGAGCGGTGGGGCCACGTGCAGGAGTGCATCGTCCAGAACTTCCGCGCGAAGCCGCGGACGGCCATGCAGAACGAGGTCGACCTCGAGCTGCAGGAGTACGTGGCCAACGTCGCGGTCGCGCGCCTCGTGCTGGGCGCTGAGGCGACGATCCAGGCGCCGCCGAACCTCACCGACGAGCAGGAGCTCGGGCTGCTGCTGCGCGCCGGGGTCGACGACTGGGGCGGTGTCAGCCCGCTCACGGCGGATCACGTGAATCCGGAGCGCCCCTGGCCGAACATCGACGACCTCGCGCGGCTCACCGCGGCGGCCGGCTACCGGCTGCACGAGCGGCTGACCGCCCACCCGCAGTACCTCCGCGACTCGGCCACCTGGATCGATCCGCGCGTCGCTCCCTACGTCGAGGCACTCGCCGACCGCGGGACCTGGCTCGCCGACGAGGCGGCGGCGGTCCTCCCCCGGCCCTACCGCGACTCGCTCGACCCCCTGCCCCGACCGGTCGCGCCCGCCCTCGGCGCCGTGCTCGCCCGGGCGGAGACGGACCCCGCCGGTCTCGAGGACGCCGACTACCTCGCCCTGCTCGCAGCCGACGGCGACGACCTCGACGCCCTCTCCGCTCTGGCGGACGACCTGCGGCACGACGCCGCCGGCGACGAGGTCTCGGTCGTCGTGAACCGCAACATCGACACCTCGCTCTGGGGAGTCGGCGATCTGACCGTCGAGCGGCTGGAGGAGCTCGCCGACGAGGCGGTCGCGCTCGGCGCCACCGAGCTCTGCCTCCAGGGCGCGATCGGACCGGAGCACCCGGGCGACGATCTGCTGCTGATCGTCCGCACGCTGAAGCAGCGGCAGCCCTCGCTGCACCTGCACGCCTACCGGCCCGGCGAGATCCTCGAGGTCGCCCGGCGCACGGGCCGAACCCTGCCCGCGATGCTCGACGCTCTGCGCGAGGCCGGCGTGGACTCCGTCCCGGGGACCGCCGCCCGCATCCTCGACGACGACGTCCGCGCCGTCCTGAGCGAGGGGACGGACCCGACCGTGGCCGAGTGGCGGGAGGCGATCACGGCCGCGCACCGCAGCGGCCTCCGCTCCACCTCGACCATGGTCTACGGACACGTCGAGACCCCCGAGCAGCAGCTCGCGCACCTGCGCACGCTCGCGGCGATCCAGGACGAGACCGGCGGCTTCACCGAGTTCATCGCGATGCCCTTCGTCCCGGCGGAGGCGCCTCCCGCCGTGGTGCGCGCGAGCCGGGGCGGGCCGACCCTCCGCGAGACCCGCGCCGTGCACGCCGTCGCACGGCTCGTCCTCCACGGCCGGATCCCCCACGTGCAGACCGCCTGGACCAAGCTCGGACTGCACGCGGCGCAGGTCCTCCTCCGCGGCGGGGCGGACGACCTCGGCGGCCTGCTGCTCGACGGCGCCCTGCGGCCCGAGGCCGGAGCGGAGGCCTACCGCTCGCTCGACATCGCGACCGTCGCCCGGCTGAGCGGCGAGATCGGCCGCGGCTGGCGCCAGCGCACCACGACGTACGGCGTGGTCGCGCCGGAGAGGGAGCTGCGGGCGGAGCCCGTCGCAGCGGCGGGTCCGCAACGGATGCGCCTCCCGGTCCGCGGGACCCGCCGGGCGTCATGACCCGCTCCGAGTACCTGCGGCGCCAGGCCGAGCTGGTCCGGGAGGAGCGGATCGAGTCGGACAGCGTCACCGTGCGGCTGCTGACCGCGGGCGCCGAGAGCCCGCGCGCGGTCCTGCTGCTGACCGGCGTCGGCCGGGGCGCGCGGAGCGACACCGGGCTGCTGCTGCCGATGCTGGCGCGGCGCCACCGCGTCGCCGCGCTCGAGCTCGCCGATCTCGGCGACCCCTGGCTCGACGGACCCGCCGCGGTCCGCGCCTCCCTGGACGCGCTCGGCGCCGAGGAGGCCGTCCTGATCGGCCACTCGCTCGGAGCCGCCGTGGCCCTCGCCGCGGGCGATCGGCGGGTGCGCGCCCTCGCCCTCGTGGCCGGATGGCTGCGCCCGACGGAGCGCCTCCTCCGCACGGCGCGCCTCTGGCCGATGCTGCCGCCCGACGCGCAGGAGGAGGCCGTTCGGCTCCTCGCCGTCCGCTCGACCACCACCTCCTCCCCGTGGGGCGCCGACGCCGCCAGGATGCTCGCCGCCTCCGCCCGGGCCGACGTCGCTACGGCCGCTATGGACTGCCGGGTTCCCGCCCTCGTGGTCGGCTGCTCCGCCGATGCCGTCGCAGGAGTCGAGGGCGCCGAGGCCCTGCTCGGCGCGATCGACGACGCCCGCTACGCCGTCCTCGACTCCGGTCACGCGGTGCTCGCCGAGCGGCCCGCCGAGCTCCTCGCCGTCCTCGAGCACTTCCTCGCCGATCCGCACCGCGACCCGGCGGGCAGCGTCCTGGCGAGGACGACGGTCTGATGGACGTCGACGTCGTCGTGATCGGCGCCGGGTTCGCCGGCCTCGGAGCCGCGGTCCGCCTGGAGCGCCGCGGCGGGACCTCGTTCGTCGTGCTGGAGCGCGCCGAGCGGATCGGCGGGACCTGGCGGGACAACGTCTACCCCGGGGTCTCCTGCGACATTCCCTCGCACCTCTACTCCTACTCCTTCGCCCCGGAGGCCGACTGGTCGGCGTTCTACGCCCCCGGGGCCGAGATCCAGGCCTACCTCGAGCGCGTCGTCGAGAAGGAGGGCCTGGCGCCGCGGCTCCGGCTGGGGACCGAGGTGCTCGAGGCGGTCTTCGACGAGGAGGCGCACCGCTGGCGGGTGCGCACCTCCCGGGGCGACTACTCCGCCGCGGTCCTCCTCGTCTGCGCGGGGCGCCTCTCCGAGCCCCGCCTCCCGGCCGTCCCGGGCCTGGGTTCGTTCGCGGGTCCCGCCTTCCACTCCGCACGCTGGCGGGACGACGTCGACCTCGACGGGAAGCGCATCGGCATCGTCGGCTCGGGCGCCTCCGCCGTGCAGATCGTGCCGCACCTCGCCGAGCGCGCCGCCGAGGTGGTGCTCTTCCAGCGCTCGGCCCCGTACGTCGTCCCCCGCCGGAACCGCCCGTACCCGCCGGAGGAGCGCCGAGCCCTCTCCCGCGCGCCCGGGGCCCTGGCGAGGCTTCGCGAGGAGCTGTTCTGGCGCGCCGAGCTCGGCTTCGCCGGCCGCGTCGCCGTGCCCGAGGCCATCGATCGGCTGCGGGCGGAGGCGCTCGGCCACCTCGAGGCGCAGATCATCGATCCCGCGCTCCGCGCCGTGCTGACTCCGGACTACGAGATCGGCTGCAAGCGCGTGCTCCTCTCGGACGACTACTACCCCGCTCTCGCGCAGCCGCACGTCCGCGTCGTCCCCGGTCCGCTCCGGCGCCTCGAGGAGGGGGCCGCGCTCGGCGACGACGGCGTCCCGCACGGGGTCGACGTGCTCGTCTTCGCGACCGGCTTCCACTCCACGCGGCCGCCCTTCGCCCGGCGCATCCGCGGCCGCGGCGGCGTCCTCCTCGCCGACCGCTGGGCCGACGGCATGGTCGCGTACGAGTCGACCGCGGTCCACGGGTTCCCGAGCCTCTTCGTCGTCAACGGCCCCAACGCGAGCCTCGGCCACAACTCCGCGGTGCACATGATCGAGACGCAGATCGACTACGTGCTCGCCGCGCTCGACCACCTCGCCGTCTCCGGCGCCGACCGGCTCGAGGTCACCGCCGAGGCCGAGGCCGCCTCCGTCGCCCGCCTCGACGCCCTCAGCGCCGACACCGTCTGGACCAACGGCGGCTGCGAGAGCTGGTACCTGGACGACAACCGGCGACTCACCCTGCTCTGGCCCGACTTCGCCTTCGCCTTCCGCGAGGAGCTCGGCCGGTTCGACCCCTCGGCCTACACGACCTGACCGCGGCTCGCTATCGTGACCGCATGACCGACCGCGTGCTCGCTCCCGAACCGCCCGCCGACGGTGCGAAGCCGAAGGGACCGGCCTCGTACTTCCCGAGCATCGAGAAGACCTACGGCCGTCCCGTCCAGGACTGGCTCGACCTCGCCGACGAGCGTCTGCGCTCCGAGCCGCACATGCAGGTCGTCACCTGGCTGAAGACCGAGCACGGCCTGGGCCACGGCCACGCCAACGCGATCGTCGCCTACGTCCGGGCCGCCCGCGCCTGACCGGTCCGCCCGTCGTCCGCACAGGCTAGGCCCGCCGGCCTCCCCGGACCACCCGTCGTCGGCGCCCGCGCCGTCCGGGGATAATCGGGGCATGCGCGAAGACGACGATGTCGATCTGGTGATCGACGCGTGGGCCGGGGCCCTGCCCGACCTCGATTTCGCGCCTCTGGACGTCGTCTCCCGCCTCCGCCGGCTCAGCCCGCGCGTGCAGGAGGTGCGGCGGCAGTCCTTCGCCGTCAGCGATCTCGCCCCGTGGGAGTTCGAGCTCCTCTCGCTGCTGCGGCAGCGCGGGGAGGGCGGGATGACGCCCTCGGCCCTGGCCACGCACCTCGCGCTGTCCAGCGGCAACCTCGCCAGCCGCGTCGACCGCCTCGGGGCCCGCGGGCTCGTGGTCCGCGAGCAGAACGCCGCCGACTCGCGCAGCAAGATCGTCTCGCTCACCCCGCGGGGCACGAAGCGGGTCGACGAGGCGATGCGGAATCTCGTCGCCGCCGAGGGCGAGGTGCTCGCCGACCTGGACGCCGCGCAGGTGTCGGTCCTCATTGAGTGCCTGCGGCGGATCAGCGACACCCTCGACCGACTGCAGTGACGCGCTACGCCCGACGAGCCTGAGAGGTCAAGCCCGTTCGGAGAGACGGGCACCGGACGTAGCGTGAAGCGTGCACGGTCGAGGCGTCAGCCACCCGTGCGGATGATCGCGAAAGCGGAGAGCACCATGACACAGATTTCTTCTATCCAACCCGCGCGATGGAGCCGGAACGGAGTCAGGATCGTCGTCGTTCCCGGGGCGGAGCTGCCCCGGTTCCGACTCGAGATCGACGCCCGACTGACCACCGCGCCCTCCCTCGTCCCCACCGGACCCTTCTCGACCGTCGAGGAGGCCGAGCGGGCCGCCGAGGTCGCCGCCGGCCTGCTGGGGGCCAAGATCCCGGCCTGAGCGAACACCCGTCGGAACGGTTCGGATCAACCCGCGAGCTCCGCGAGCGATCCGGTCGGGACCGCGATCCACCCCTCGGCCTCCGCCGCCTCCTGCAGTTCGGGAGGCACCGGCAGGGTCGCGCCCAGTGCGTGGGCGCGGGCGTTGAGAGCGGCGACGACGGCGTCGAACGCGTCGTCGGAGCGGCTCATCAGCGCGAGCGCGGGCGCCGGCACATCGAGCCAGGGCGCGGCCCGTCGCAGCGACTCCACGGCGAGCGCCACGGCCTCCGGTCGCGTCTTGTACCCCGTGGTGTCCACTCCCCAGAGCCGCAGCGCCGCCGCCGGGTACGCCTCGACGAGCCGTCCGCGCCCGGAGCGGTCGACGTCTTCTCCGCTCGCGGCGAAGGCGTCGAGCAGCTCCGCGCAGCGCATCGCGGTCATCCCGAGCCGGTCGGTCGAGACGCTGAGCGGCCACCGACCCGTGACCTCGCGGGCCACCCGGTCCGTCTCGCGGTACGCGAGGCGGCGGCGCCAGTCGCGTCCCGCGAGCGTCCGCGGCGAGACCTCCCGCCGCGTGTGCGCGGACACGAACGCCGCGAACTCCACCGGCCAGCCGAACGCACAGTCGATCCCGATGACCGCCGCGTCCCGTGCCGCCTCGACGATCACCGTGTCCTCGGCGCCGAGGGCGAGCGAGCGGACGACGGCCCGGCCGCCGGAGAACTCGAGGGCGGCGAGAGCGGTGCGGACCGGCTCCGCAGCGAGGTCGACACCGATCGTGAGCACGGGGACAGGGTAGGCGCTCCGGCGCTACGCTCGAGCGATGACGCCGCCCGCTCCCTCCTCCCGGGCGGAGTCGGCCCGCGTGCCGGTCGCGCTCCTCCGCCTCCTCGTGGCCGCCGCCGTCCTGGCGGCCGTGATCGCGACGGCCGTCGACACCGCCTCTCGGACGCCGCTCAACCCGTTCAACTTCTTCGGCTTCTTCACCATCCAGAGCAACATCGTGCTGGCCGTCGTGCTCGGAGCCACCGCCGTGCTCGCGCTCCGCCGCCGCCCCGCGCCCGACGGGCTCGTACTGGTGCGGGGTGCCTTCACCGGATACATCATCGTCGTCGGCCTCGTCTACAACACCCTCCTCACCGATGTGGCGGGCGGAGTGGCGCTGCCGTGGGCCAACACCGTCATGCACGTGCTGTTCCCCGTCTACGGACTGCTCGACTGGCTGCTGCTCGCGGATCGCCCTCCGCTGCCGTGGCGGAGGCTCTGGCTGGTCGTGGTCTACCCGATCGTCTGGCTCGTCGTGGTGCTGATCCGCGGAGCGACGGACGGCTGGGTGCCGTATCCGTTCCTGGATCCCGCGACCGGGTACGGGCAGGTGTCGGTATTCGTCGTCGGCATCGCGGTCGCGTTCCTCGCGTCGGGGGCGCTGGTCTGGGCGATGAGCCGGCTGCGGATCGTGCCGGTGGCAGGCGGCTGAGAGGACGCTCGCCTTCCAGACGGTTCCGCCCGCCGGACGACCGGATCCGCTGCCGTCGCGCACATCCGGCCCGTTCTGGGGTCACCCGTTCGGGGTCATCCGGGGCGCCGCTCCCCTAGCGTCAGCACCGACGGCTCCCCCACCGTCCTCCCCCTCGAGAACGGTCCCCCATGAGCCTCTCCTCCTCCCGCCCGCCGACCCCGAGCCGCCGCGTCCGCGCCCTCGCCGTCGGAGCCGCGCTCGCCCTCGCCGCCGCGCTGCTCCCGGCGCAGGCCGCCGCCGCCGCCACTCCCGCCACCCTCTCGGTGCTGAGCCTCGGCGACTCCATCACCCAGGCCTACGGGACCTGCGGCTCCTTCGCGGACTGCCCCCGCAACAACTGGTCCACCGGCACCAGCTCCTCCGTGAACTCCTTCGCCTCGCGCTTGCGGACCGCGCTCCCCGGCACCACCGTCACGACCGCGAACTTCGCCACCACCGGCGACGTCGTCGCGCAGGTCCCCTCGCGGATCGACGCCGCGGTCGCCGCCGGCGTGCGGCCGGACGTCGTCACCCTGCTCATCGGCGGCAACGACCTCTGCTCGCCCGACAACCGCGTCGCCTCCGACGGCTACACGATGACCCCGGCGAGCACGTTCCGCACCGGAGCCTCCGCCGCGATCACGAAGATCCGCACCACGTGGCCCTCCGCCCGCATCGTCCTCTCGTCGATGCCGAACGTGGCCTCCGAGTGGTCGGTCGTGAAGACCGGAGTCGGCGCGCTCGTCTGGGCGGGCGGCGACCTCTGCCGGACCACGCGCGGCGTCAGCTCCACCGGCCGCAGGCTCAGCAGCACCGCCGCTGCCGCCTCCGCCGCTGCCGCGAAGACGCGGACGACGCAGTACAACACCGCACTGCAGACGGCGTGCAGCGCCGCCGGTCAGCTCTGCGACTGGGACGGAGGAGCGCTCACCGCGACCCCCGTCACCAAGGGCCTGATCGGGACCACCGACTACTTCCACCCGAGCGTCGCGGGCCAGGCGAAGATCGCCTCGATCCAGTGGACGGCGTCGAACTTCTCGAAGTAGCGGCCTCCGGAGCGGCCGCTCACGCGTCGAGCGGCCGCTCCCCCTCGCGGCGGCGACGCTGCTCCTCCGCGAGCCGCGCGTAGTGCGCCTCCTCGCGCTCGAGGTCGGCGAGCTGCTCCTCGGTGCTCTTCGGAGCGGGCCGCACCACCACCGTCGGCGGCGCCTGCTTCCGGCGGCGGGGCACTCGGCCGCCCGGCACGAAGGATCCGCCGTCGCCACGCTTCCAGTCGTGCCCGAGCAGGAACCACAGCGAGACGCCGATGAGCGGGAGGAAGAAGATCAGCAGGATCCACACGATCTTGGGCAGGTTCTTGATGACGTTGTCCGGCTGCCGTACGACGTCGACCAGCGCGAGCACGGTCAGGACGATGATCACCAGCGAGAAGACGAACCCCATGCAGTCGAGGGTACGACGCCGAGGGCTCCCCGTCGCCGCTGTGCCGGCCGACGTCCGTGGCGCCTGCGGTCGAGGAGCGGCTCCGACGGATCCGCCCCGTGCCTCCGCGCTGTTCGGCGCCGATCCCGGGCACACGCCTGCTCCCCACGAAGGCGTGCCACCATCGGACGATGACCGAGACGCCGCCCACCCCCGCCTCGACGCCGGCGAGGAAGCGCCTGACCGCCGCGCGTCTCGCCCTGCTCGCCGGCCTCGCCCTCGCCGTCGCCGGACTCGCGGCCCTCGCGCTCGTACCGCTGCAGTACGCGAACATCGACCGTCAGGGCTTCGACGACGTCTGCAGCGTCAGCCTGGGCGGCGTCCCACCCGAGGCAGGCGACCTGGTCCGCGGCTTCTGGTCGTGGTGGCCGCTGGGCGCGGCGTGCGAATGGACGCTGCTCGACGGCACGACGGTGGTCGACCTCCCCGACTGGTCCACGACCGCCGTCGCGATCGTGGGGGCCGTGCTGCTCGTCGTCGGCGCGGCGCTCGCGATCGCGTCGCCGCTCCTCCGCCGGCGCGCTCCGGTCACGTCCGTCTAGCGGTCGAAGAGGTTCCCGAGGTCGCCGAGCCCCGGCAGCTGGAAGTCGGAGCCGAACTCCGACACCTGCTCGCCCAGCCCGGACACGTGCTCACCCGCACCGGAGACGAACTCTCCCGCGCCGCCCGTGATGTCGCCGAAGTCGCCCAGGTCGCCGAACCCGCCGGCGAGGTTCTCGAAGTCCACGCCGAGGCCGGACGCCTGCGCGAGCAGCGGACCGGCGACGCTGCTGATCACGGCGCCGCCCGCGACCGCCGCGAGCAGTCCGCCCGCCGCGCCGAGCCCGATGCCCGCCGCCGCTCCGACGCCGGCACCCGCGAGGGCGCCGCGGGTCCCCGGCTTCGAGAACATCTTCTTGAGGAACCCCGGGGCGTTCGCCTCGCCGCGCGTCGCCGCTCGCGCGAGGTCGTCCGGGGCGGAGGACCGCGGCTGCTCGTTCGCGGGCAGCTCGTCGCGGAGCCGCGCCTCGACCTGGGCTCGCTGAGCCGGCGACAGCTTCGTGAACGCGTCGCGGTGCACCTGCTCGAGCTGCTCCGGGTCGGCGGTCCGGAGGAGGTAGTCGTAGCGCGCGATCGCCGCGCGGTCCTCCTTGGTGACGACCGGCTGCTGCCCGGGCCGGGCGTCCTGAGGGCGCGCGGAGGGGCGCTGCGGCGACCCGTACTGCTGAGGCGGCTGGGCCTGCCCGCTCCGCGAGTCGCCCGTCACCTTGTCGGCAGCGGAGCGCACGAGGTCGCGCCAATCGGTCGTCCCGCTCGAGGACGAGCCCGAGCCACTCTTCGAATCGAGCGCCTTCGACGCCATGCCGAGAACGCGCTTGAACATGCTCACAGAGAACCTTCCGTCGAGTACCAGCCTTGATCATGGCGGCGCCGCCTGAGCGAAGGCCCGCGAGACGCCCTCAGAAGGCCGTGAGCGGTCGGGCGGTGGGCGTCGCTCCAAGATGTCCTCTCCGCCCTCGCCTGATCGAGGAGCTCGCGCACGCACCGCGGGCGGAGGACGGCCCGCCACATCCAGCCGAGGAAGGGGGTCTCGAATTCCGACAGCGACCGCCTGCGGACGGCCGCCATGCGACCGGCTATCGCGAGCAGCGCGCTGAATCCCGCGAGTCGGCTTTTCGCGAACGCGTTCCGCTGAACGGAGAGGCTCAGGACGAGGACGGCCGCGAAGCCGCGAAGGAGCTCCTCGGTCGTGCCTCCCTGCCGCCGAGGAGTCCCCACCCGGGCAGGACCATCGAGGACTCGGACCGTCGTCGCCTCGACGAGCAGAGCTCGGAGTGCTGGGCGGGGGGCGGACGCTGGCGTCAGACGGAGCGAAAGCGGCGGTCGTCCGATGGACTGATCCCGATTGCGGATCGTGGTGCCCCTGGAGGGACTCGAACCCCCAACCTGCTCCTTAGGACGGAGTCGCTCTTCCATTGAGCTACAGAGGCTGGCCGAGCCAGTGTACCCGCCGTGCCCCGCCCCCCGCGAAGCGACGACAGGGCCCCACCACAACGCCAGCGAAGCACGCCACGGCCCTCGTCGCGGCGACTGCGCGGCACACCCCTCTTGACACGAAGGCCTCCCGCCTCCATGGTTAGTTACAACACCAACTAACCACCCAACCCAGCACCGAAGGAGCCCGCGTGGACGACTCCCGCCCGCTCTTCCTGCAGATCGCCGAGCAGATCGAGAACGACATCATCGACGGCGCGCTGCCGGAGGAGTCGCAGGTCCCGTCGACCAACGAGTTCGCCGCGTTCCACCGCATCAATCCGGCCACCGCCGGCAAGGGCGTGAACCTGCTCGTCGACGACGGGGTGCTCTACAAGAAGAGGGGGATCGGCATGTTCGTCGCCGAGGGGGCGCGCGACCGGCTGGTCGAGAAGCGCCGCACGCAGTTCCGCGACCAGTTCGTCGCTCCGCTGCTCGCCGAGGCCGCCAAGCTCGGCCTCAGCACCGAGCAGCTCGCCGACATGATCACAGAAGGGGGATCGCGATGAGCGCGGTCATCGAGGTCCACGACCTCACCAAGCACTACGGACGCATGCGCGCCGTCGACGGCATCGGCTTCGCGCTGGAGGAGAACCGCATCCACGGCCTCCTCGGCCGCAACGGCGCGGGCAAGACGACGCTGATGTCGCTGCTCACCGGCCAGGAGTTCGCCAGCTCGGGCGAGATCCGCGTCTTCGGGCAGTCGCCGGTGGAGAACGCCGCCGTCCTCTCCCGCACCTGCTTCATCAAGGAGAGCCAGAAGTACCCGGACGACTTCAAGGTGAAGCACGTCCTGCGCAGCGCCCCCTGGTTCTTCGACGGCTGGGACGAGGCGTTCGCCCGCGAGCTCGTCGAGGACTTCCGCCTCCCGGTCGACCGCAAGATCAAGAAGCTCTCCCGCGGACAGCTCTCGGCGATCGGAGTGATCGTCGGTCTCGCCTCCCGCGCCCCGCTCACGTTCTTCGACGAGCCGTACCTGGGGCTGGACGCCGTCGCCCGGCAGCTGTTCTACGACCGCCTCCTCCAGGACTTCGCCGAGCACCCGCGCACGGTCGTCCTCTCCACCCACCTCATCGACGAGGTCAGCAGCCTGCTCGAGCATGTCCTCGTCATCGACCAGGGCCGCCTCGTCGTGGACAGCGACGCGGAGGAGCTGCGGGGTGCCGCGGCGACGGTCATCGGACCCCGGCAGGCCGTCGAGTCGTTCACCGCCGGCCGCGAGGTCATCGCCCGCTCCGCTCTCGGCAGCCGCGCCTCGGCCACGCTCCCCCGGCTCGACGACGCCGGCCGCGCCTCCGCCGCCCGCCACGGGCTCGAACTCGAGTCCGTCCCCCTCCAGCAGCTCGTCGTCCAGCTCACCACCGGGAAGGCCTCGGAATGACCGCTCTCACCGGCGCCCCCGCGCGCCACGACACCGCCGCCGGCCGCCTCGGCAGCATCGTCCGCCTGCACTTCGCGAACCCCGCCACCATCCTCTACACGCCGCTGATCATCACGGCCGTCATCCTGTCGGGCAACCTGGTCGTCTGGTGGCTGATCCTCCGCGGGCTCGACTCCGGCGAGCGCCTCGAGGCGCAGGAGGGGATGACCTACTCCGGCGCGTCCTTCTTCCTCTTCGTCTACATGATGGTCGTGGCCGTCCAGTCGGTGAACGTCACCTTCGGCCTCGCCCTCGGCTACGGCGCCACCCGCCGCGACTTCTCCCTCGGCACGGCCCTCACCTTCGTCGCCCTCTCGGTCTTCTACACCGGCGTCTTCGTGGTCCTCGGGATCGTGGAGCGGGCGACCGACGGCTGGGGCTTCGGCGGCAGCTTCTTCCGCTCGATCTACTTCGGCGGGGACTCCGTGGGCGAGCAGGCCGTCGCGGTGCTCTGCGCCCTGCTCTTCTTCTTCTTCATCGGAGCGGCGACGGCGGCGGTCTACGTGCGCTGGCGCCAGCGCGGGATGCTGCTCTTCTTCGGGATCCTCGGCGCCCTCCTGCTGGCCGTGATCACCCTCCTCACGCTCACCGAGAACTGGCCCGCCGTCGGCTCCTTCTTCGGCAGCGTCGGATACGCGGGCGGCTACGCCCTCTCGCTCATCCCGACCGCGATCGCCGGAGTCGCGGGCTGGGCGATCCTCCGCCGCGCCACCCCGCGCAGCAGCTGACACCACCGCCACCGATCCGAGAGGACCGACCATGACCGCCCCCGCCCGCCGCTCCGCCTCCCCGCGGAGGATCCTCTCCGTCCTGAGGCTCCACCTCGCCCACCCCGGGACGGTCCTCGGCTGGCCGCTGCTCGTCCTGCTCGCCGTCCTCGCCGGCAACCTCGTGATCGGGTGGCTCGTCCTCCGCGGGATCGGGGCCGAGCGGGGCGGCGGCGACTCCGGCATCCTCCTCGTGGGGCCGGGGATGCTGATCGTCGTCTTCCTCTTCATCGGCTCCATCCAGGCCACGACGGCCACCTTCGGGCTGGCGCTGAGCTACGGAGCGACCCGGCGCGACCACGTCCTCGGCAGCGCCCTCGCCTTCGCGGCCCTGTCGGTGCTCTGGGCGGCGATCGTCGTGGTACTCGGGGTGCTCGAGGAGGCGACCGGGGGCTGGGGGCTGGGTGGCGCGCTCTTCCTCGCCTCCCCCCTCGACGGTCCGTGGCACGAGCGCTTCGTCGTCCTGCTCTGCTCCCTCCTCGCCGCCTTCGCCCTCGGGGGAGCAGCGGGAGCGGTCTTCCTCCGCTGGCGGGAGCGCGGGGTGACGGCCTTCCTCCTCGCCCTCGGAGCGGCGGCACTCGCGGTGGTCGTCGTCGTCGCTCTCGCCGGGGGCCGGCCGATCGTGGCGGACGTCCTCGAGAGCGCGGGGACCGCCGGAGCCGCCGCTCTGCTCCTCGTCCCCGCCGCGCTGCTGACGGTGGTGGGCTCGCTGGTCCTCCGCCGGGCGACGCCGCGCGGCTGACCCCCTCCGGAGCCGGGCCTGCAAGGCCCTTCCGCCCCGGGCGTCCGGATGCCAGCGTGGGCACATGGCCGACTCCCCCGCTCCGTCTCTCCTGCCCGTCCCCGAGCACGGCTGGATCGCGCGACCCCCCGACGCCGAGCTGACCCAGGACACTCTCGACACGGTCGACGCCTGGTGGCGCGCCGCGAACTACCTCGCGGTCGGGCAGATCTACCTGCTCGCGAACCCGCTCCTGAGGACCCCGTTGAGCCGGGAGGACATCAAGCCCCGCCTGCTCGGCCATTGGGGCACCACCCCCGGCCTCAACCTGATCTACGCGCACCTGAACCGCGCGATCTGCGAGCGCCGCCAGCCGACCCTCTACATCACCGGTCCCGGCCACGGCGGACCGGGCATGGTCGCCAACGCCTACCTCGACGGCACCTACAGCGAGATCTACTCGCACATCGACGAGTCGGAGGAGGGGCTGCGCCGCCTCTTCCGCCAGTTCAGCTTCCCCGGGGGCATCCCCAGCCACGCCGCCCCCGAGACCCCGGGCAGCATCCACGAGGGCGGAGAGCTCGGGTACGCGCTGAGCCACGCGTACGGAGCGGCCTTCGACAACCCGGACCTCCTGGTCGCGGCGGTCGTCGGCGACGGCGAGGCCGAGACCGGCCCGCTCGCCACCAGCTGGCACTCCAACAAATTCGTGAACCCGCTCACCGACGGCGTCGTCCTGCCGATCCTGCACCTCAACGGCTGGAAGATCGCGAACCCGACCGTCCTCGCCCGCATCCCGCAGGAGGAGCTCGACAGCCTCCTCCGCGGGTACGGCCACGAGCCGTTCCTCGTCGAGGGCGGCTTCGACGGCGAGGACCCGATGCGCGTGCACGAGCGGTTCGCCGACGTCCTGGACACGGTGCTCGACCGCATCGCGGCGATCAAGGAGCGCGCCGCCGCCGGCGACCTCTCACGCCCGGCCTGGCCGATGATCGTGCTGAAGACCCCGAAGGGCTGGACCTGCCCGACCGAGATCGACGGCGTCCAGGTGGAGGGCACCTACCGCTCGCACCAGGTTCCGCTGCCCAACGCCCGCGACACCGAGGCGCACACCCGCCTCCTCGAGGACTGGCTCCGCTCCTACCGGCCCGAGGAGCTCTTCACCGAGGAGGGCGGCGTGGTCGACCGCGTCCGCTCGCTGGCCCCCGAGGGCGAGCTGCGGATGAGCGCGACCCCGCACGCGAACGGCGGGCTGCTGCGGCAGACCCTCGACCTGCCCGACTTCCGCCGCTACGAGGTCGTCGTCGAGCAGCCGGGTGGCACCGTCGCGGAGGCGACGAAGGTGCTCGGCGAATGGCTCGCCGACGTCATCCGCGCCAACCCGACCAACTTCCGCCTCTTCGGGCCGGACGAGGTCGCGAGCAACCGGCTGCAGTCCGTCTACGCCGCCACCGACAAGCAGTGGGACGCCGAGCTCAGCCCCCTCGACGACCACCTGGCCCGCGCCGGGCGGGTCATGGAGGTGCTCTCGGAGCACCAGTGCCAGGGCTGGCTGGAGGGCTACCTGCTCACCGGCCGCCACGGGCTCTTCACCTGCTACGAGGCGTTCATCCACATCATCGACTCGATGTTCAACCAGCACGCGAAGTGGCTGGACGGCACCCGCGACATCGAGTGGCGCCGCCCGATCGCGAGCCTCAACTACCTGCTCTCGAGCCACGTCTGGCGCCAGGACCACAACGGCTTCAGCCACCAGGACCCGGGCTTCATCGACCACGTCGTCAATAAGAAGCCCGAGGTCGTGCGCGTATACCTGCCCTTCGACGCGAACACGCTCCTCTCGACCTACGACCACTGCCTCCGGAGCGTGGACTACGTCAACGTGGTCGTCGCCGGCAAGCAGCCCTCGCCCCAGTGGCTCACGATGGCGGAGGCGGTCGCGCACTGCACGCGGGGCCTCGGCATCCTGGAGTGGGCGAGCAGCGAGCGGCAGGGCGAGTCCCCGGACGTCGTGCTCGCCTGCGCGGGCGACGTGCCGACCCTCGAGACCCTCGCGGCGGTGAGCATCCTCCGCGAGACGCTGCCGGACCTTGCGATCCGCACGGTCAACGTGGTCGATCTGATGCGTCTGATGTCGGAGTCGGAGCACCCGCACGGCCTCTCCGACCGCGAGTTCGACGCCATCTTCACTCCCGACCGCCCGATCGTGTTCGCCTACCACGGCTATCCGTGGCTCATCCACCGCCTGACCTACAAGCGGACCGGCCACGGCAACCTGCACGTGCGCGGGTACAAGGAGAACGGCACCACCACCACTCCGTTCGACATGGTGATGCTCAACGACCTCGACCGCTACTCGCTGGTGATCGACGTCATCGACCGGACCCCCGGCCTAGGCGCCCGCGCCGCCGGTCTCCGCCAGGAGATGCAGGACGCCCGCATCCGCGCCCGCGCCTACACCCGCGAGCACGGCGAGGACATCCCCGAGGTCGCGAACTGGACCTGGGCCGGCGAGCGCTCCGGCAACGCCAGCCAGAGCACCGGCAACGACAACGAATAGCGCCGGGTCGCGCACCACGCCCTCCACTGACGGGTCGCGGTCGTGTCGCTGGCAAGGCGGAGGAGGAAGCGATACCGGCGGTATCGCGCCCGACGACAACGCCGCCAGCGGCGCGACCGCGGCCCGTCAGGCGGCGGGAGCCAGGTAGTCGTCCCAGTCGGGCTGCGTCCGCTCCGCGCCGCGCACGAGCCAGGAGCCGGCGCGCGGCATCCGGGGGACGGTGCGCAGACGCCATCCCATCTCGTGCGGGGTGCGGTCGCTCTTGACGTTGTTGCAGCGCTGGCAGCAGGCGACGAGGTTCTCCCACGTGTCCCGGCCCCCGCGCGACTTGGGCTGGATGTGGTCGATCGTCGCCGCGTGCTGACCGCAGTAGCCGCAGCGGTGGTTGTCCCGGCGGAGCACGCCCCGGCGCGACACCGGCACGCTCCGGCCGCTCGGGATGCGCACGTACCGGGTCAGCACGATCACCGAGGGCCGCACGTGGTCGCCGTGCGCGCTGTGCACCGGATTGCCCTCGTCCGCGGCGATCACGGTCGCCTTCTCCGTCATCAGCAGGACCAGGGCCCGCTTGAACGACACCACCGCGAGCGGCTCGTAGCCGGCGTTGAGAACCAGAGTGCGCATCAGTGACCTCCGTGCTGTCGCACGCCGTCACGCGAAAGCGCCGCGACCACGAGCAAGGGCGCCGTCGTGATGACGGCGCCCTGCGAGGCCGCGGCGGAGTGCCGCGCGATGACGTGGAGTCGTATCCGCGTGTCGGAGGAGTGCACCGCCGCGGTGAGGACCCGCGCGCGTATCGAATCGGCCGGCCGCACGCGCGAGCGCAGCCCCACGCTGTGGCGCCCGCTCCGCTCGGCCATCCCGGCACTCCGTCCCTCGACGAATCGATCCGCTCGCCACGCGAGCGGACTGGGGTTCAGGTTAACCCTTCACGCCCGGAACACCAGGGGTCGGTCCGGATTCGTCACGCGGCGTTCACACGGCGGGACGACGAGAGCCCGCCCCCTCCAGGAGGGGACGGGCTCTCGAGCGGATCGACCGGGTCAGCCGTTGATGCGCACGATCCGGTAGTCGGAGGTCCACAGCGGCTGCACGCGGACGCTCGCGCCCTCGTACGGCGCGTGCAGGATGTTGCCGTTGCCCGCGTAGAAGCCGTCGTGGCCGTCCATGATGACGAGGTCGCCGGGCTGCGCGTCGGCGAGCGAGACGGGGGTGCCCATGGCGCCCTGGCCCGCAGCCGAGTGCGGCATCGAGATGCCGTACTGGGCGAAGACGTACATCACGAAGCCGGAGCAGTCGAAGCCGCTCGGGTCGGCTCCACCGAAGACGTAGGGCACGCCCTGGTACTGCATCGCCGTATCGAACACCGCCGGGAGGCTGTAGCTGGTGGTCGGGGCGGCGGCCGCGATCTCGCTGGCCGAGGCGCCGGAGTAGGAGTTGAACTCCTCGGCGGTCTCGGCGCGCGCCTCCGCGACGTCGCTCGTGTCGACGACGGGCTCGGCCACCACGACGGGCTCGGGCTCCGGTGCGGGCGGCGGGGGCGCCGCCTCGGCCGAGAAGCCGTCGCGGGCGATCGCGGCCTGCACCACTCCGCCGTCGACGGCGACGGTCTGCGCGGAGCCCTGGCGGAGGAGGTCGGCTCGCGACGCCGCGAACAGGCCGTCGTCCTGGCTGCCCGGAGTGAAGGCGTAGGCAGGGAGCGCCATGGTCGCGACCAGCGCGCCGGCGAAGCCGACCATCGCGACCTTGCCGACGACACGGCCCCGGCGCTTGCGCGGGGTCCCGGCCGGCGACGGCACGAAGTCGGTGATGTCCGCGCGGCGGGCAGGAGCTGCGGGAACGGCGCGACGGGAGACGGGTGCGTCCCCGTGGATCCGGGCGCGGATGACCGGGGGCCGGTTCTCGAAGGTCGCGTCGCCGGAGCGGTCGGGGTGGTTGGAGCGGAACCGGTCGGGTGAGCCGGCGTCCTCGTTCGGGGTGAGGGGGTTCTGGGGCAAGGGGGAGATCCTCCGACGTCCCCTCAGCCCAGGCAGCTGTCCCGTCTCATGCACGAAGCATCGGTGTGCACAGGATCCGAGACGGGTGTGGGGGCGTCGGATCCCGCGCCCTGGGACCGAGGCTCGGCCGCAGGGCTCCACAGAGCGTAAGCGACCGTTACCGATTTGTCACCTTCTCGGCGGAAAGAGACCGCTCTCCCGTTCGCCTCCGGTCACCGGATGCGGTAAGGGCCCGTACGGGCCACTCCCAGGGACGCGCGGGTCAGACGACGAGGAAGATGTGCGCAGCGACCTCGTTGGGCAGCTCGATGCCCGCCTCGGCTCCGTCGATGCGCGCGAGCACGTAGCCGTTGAGGGCCGAGAACTCGCCCTCGGCACCGGGCACGACCCCGGCCTGCTTGAGCTGGAGGAGGAGCTCCGGATCGACCTGCGCCGGCTCGCCGAGGCGTCGGACGACGCCGCGGCGGGGCTCGCTCGACCCCGCGACGAAGCGCGGCAGGCTGATGACGCCGTCGGCGAAGCGGGAGGCGGGGGTGTCGCCGAGCTCGTCCAGGCCCGGGATCGGATTGCCGTAGGGCGACTCCGTCGGGTGGTCGAGCATCTCGAGGAGACGGCGCTCGACCTGCTCGCTCATCACGTGCTCCCAGCGGCAGGCCTCCTCGTGCACGAACTCCCAGTCGAGCTTGATGACGTCGTGGAGGAGCCGCTCGGCGAGGCGGTGCTTGCGCATGACGTGGATCGCCTTGCGGCGACCGTCGGAGGTGAGCTCGAGATGGCGGTCGCCCGAGACGACGACGAGGCCGTCGCGCTCCATGCGACCGACGGTCTGCGACACGGTCGGCCCGGAGTGGCTGAGCCGCTCCGAGATGCGCGCGCGCAGCGGGATGATGTTCTCCTCCTCGAGCTCGAGGATGGTGCGCAGGTACATCTCGGTGGTGTCGATCAGATCCGTCATCTCAGCCTTCCCGTCTCGGCGCGCTCCACCCTAGTGGTCGCCTCGACGCAGCATCGGCGCTGCGGCGCGACGCAGGCCTCCGTCGCTCGGAGGAGGGGTGCGGGCCGGGAACCCTAGTATTAACGCATGCCGGACCTCACCATTCCTCGCGAGCTGCTCCCCCACGACGGACGGTTCGGCTGCGGCCCGTCCAAGGTGCGGCACGACCAGCTCGCCCACCTCGCGACGCAGGGCGCGCACCTCCTCGGGACCTCGCACCGCCAGGCGCCCGTCAAGGACCTCGTCGGGCGCGTGCGCGAGCACCTCGCCACGCTGTTCCGCATCCCCGACGGCTACGAGGTCCTGCTGGGCAACGGCGGCTCGACCGCCTTCTGGGACGCCGCCGCCTTCTCCCTCATCGAGCGCCGCGCCGAGAACCTCACGTTCGGCGAGTTCGGCCAGAAGTTCGCGGCCGCCGCCTCCGCGCCGTTCCTCGAGCCGGCCCACGTCGTCTCCGCCCCCGCGGGGTCCCGGAGCGAGGTCGAGATCGTCGAGGGGATCGACGTGTACGCGTGGCCCCACAACGAGACGAGCACCGGAGTGATGGCCCCGGTCCGCCGGGTCCGCGGCGACGAGGGCGCGCTCACCGTCATCGACGCCACCAGCGCGGCGGGCGGCATCGACGTCGACATCGCCGAGGCCGACGTCTACTACTTCGCCCCGCAGAAGAACTTCGCCTCCGACGGCGGACTGTGGTTCGGTCTCTTCTCCCCCGCCGCCATCGAGCGGATCGAGCGCATCGCGGCGAGCGGCCGCTACATCCCCGAGTTCCTCAGCCTCAAGAACGCCGTCGACAATTCGCGCCTGAACCAGACGCTGAACACTCCCGCGCTCTCGACCCTCCTGCTGATGGAGTCGCAGCTCGAGTGGATGAACGCCTCGGGCGGCCTGGCCTGGGCGTCGGCGCGCACGGCCGAGTCCTCCTCCGCGATCTATGACTGGGCCGAGGCCTCGAGCCTCGCCACCCCGTTCGTCGAGGTGCCCGAGCACCGCTCCCAGGTCGTCGCGACCGTCGACTTCGACGCCTCCGTCGATGCCGCTCTCGTCGCGAGGATCCTCCGCGCGAACGGGATCGTCGACACGGAGCCGTACCGCAAGCTCGGCCGCAACCAGCTGCGCGTGGCGACGTTCGTCGCGATCGAGCCGGACGACGTCCGCTCCCTGCTCGGCTGCATCGACCACGTCCTCGAGCGCCTGGCGGTCTGAGGCACGCCATGCGGCTGTGGCTGCGCGAGGAGGAGCGGCGGCCCGCGCCGCCGCCCTACGCGAGCGACGACGCGACGGCTCTGCTGGTCGGGTGCGCCGTCTGGGCCGTCGCCCTCGTGGCCGTGCTCGTGGCTGCGGCCGTCGGAGCCGTCGTCGAGCCGGTCGTCCTGTCGACCGTCGTGATCGTACTGGTCCTCGGCACGATCGGGCTGTTCTACAGCCGCAACCGCCTCTAGACCGCGTCGGTCTCCATCCGGAGTGCGGTGCCGTCGGCCTCGGGCTCGAGACGGACGCGCAGGCCGGTGAACTCGCCGAGGCGCTCGACGTGGGTGCCGCCGCACGCGATCGCGGTGTCCCCCGCGGGGAGGGTGCAGCGCCATGTCCGCCGCGTGCTGAGGAGGTCGTCATCGCGCTCGATGCGCACTTCCGCGTCCGAGGCGATCCACTCGGCAAGGAGGGCGTTCACCCGCTCCTGCACCTCGAGGATCTCCGCCAGCAGGCGGGCGGTGTCCATTCCGCTGCGTCGGAGGGACTTGCCGAGGCGGTAGACGTCGGTGGAGCCGGACTCGCGGATCCGCGAGGTCTGGATCGCCGCCTGGTCGAAGTCCGGGTTCCCGAGAGCGTCGGTGCGCGCCGGCTTCGACCAGAACGAGGCCAGAGCGGCGTTCAGGGCGAGGGAGGCGAGGTGGCAGGCGGTGTGCCCACGGGAGAGCTCGTGCCGGTGCTCCGCGTCGACCTCGACGTCGACCTCGTCGTCCACGTGGAGTGAGGAGGCGTCGTCGACGATGTGGACGACGACGAAGCTCCA
Source organism: Rathayibacter sp. AY1E8 (assembly GCF_002931415.1). Lineage (NCBI taxonomy): Bacteria > Bacillati > Actinomycetota > Actinomycetes > Micrococcales > Microbacteriaceae > Rathayibacter > Rathayibacter sp. AY1E8. Next base: position 2,146 of record NZ_PSVI01000001.1, on the reverse strand, counting down.
CTCCGGAGTACCGAGCCGCGCCGGGAGCCGCTCGCCGACGTGCAGCTCGCCGCCCTGCCACGCCCCGATGAGGCAGTCGATGAGGGGAAGCCGCTCCCCCGCCACGACCAGCGCACCGCGGTCGGGCCCCTGGTCGGGCCAGGTCGGGTCGACGGGGTGAGCGGAGGTCGCATCGAGGACGACCGCCAAGCGGCCGTCCTGCAGCCGGCCCACGTGCTGCACGCGCCCGGAGGAGCGCACGGTGCCGTCGGGATAGGCGATGCGGGTGTCGGAGTCGATGCTCATCGGGCGGCGCCGGACCGGATCAGCGGCGACGGCGACGGCGACGGGTGGCGGGGGCGGGAGCGGGTTCGGGCTCGACGTCGTCGGAGTCCTCGTCGTCGGAGTCGTCGTCCGGGTCGTCGTCGTCGTCGTCGGAGTCGTCCTCGTCCGAGTCCTCGTCGTCCGAGTCTTCGTCGTCATCAGAGTCGTCGCCCGAGTCCTCGTCCTCGTCCGAGTCCTCGTCCTCGTCGGAGTCGTCGTCCGACTCGTCGTCGAGGTCGTCTTCCTCGGCGTCCTCGAGCTCGTCGTCGTCCGCGTCCTCGACCTCCTCGCCGAGCGCGTCCTGCGCGGTCTGGTAGTCGGCGAGACGCACGGACCACGGCACCCAGTCCGGAGCGAGGACCGCGCCCTCACCCGGCAGCAGCTCGACCTCCAGGACGTTCACGTCCTCGGTCTCGTCGATCCGGGACAGCGTCGCCGTCCACAGCCAACCCGGGTACCCGCGCATGAGGTTCGCGAACTGCAGCGACACGACGTGCTCGCCCTGCGCCAGAGTCGTGACCAGCTCGCCGATCGTCCCCTCGGGGGCGATCTCGGCGAGCGCGGCGCGCGCGACATCGAGAGACCCGGCAAGCACGGCGTCCGCCTCGTAGACGGGCTCGGGAGCCTCGTCCGCGGCGGCCTCGTCCGCCTCCCCCGTGGAAGCGTCGTCGTCGGCTGACGTCGCGTCCGCCGCCGGTGCGCCATCGGCCTCGGAAGGTTCGTCCATGACGAGGGCGGAATCCTCAGCAGAAGTCGCATCCTCAGCAGGAGCCGAGTCGTCAGCAGGAGCCAGGTCCTGAGCAGGAGCCGAGTCCTCAGGTGTTCCCGCGTCGTCAGCAGGAGTCGAGTTGTCAGCAGTGGCCGCGTTCTCAGCAGGAGCCGGCACTGCAGCAGAAGCCGTGCCCGAGCCGGAGACTCCCGCCTCCGCGGCGACGTCGTCGGCCGGAGGAGTCTCCTCCGCAGAGGCGGAGTCCTCGCCAGGAGCCTCGGTCACCGGGAGGGCGGCGTCGCTCTCACCCTCGCCGGAGGGAGCCTCGTCGACAGGAGCCGCCTCGTCAGCGGCGATCTCCTCGTCGGCTCCGCTCGCGTCCTCGGCGGAGGAGTCCTCCTCGGCAGGAGTCGTGTCCGGCTCGCCGGAGTCGCCCTCTTCCGAGGACTGCTCCACGCGAGCGTCCTCCGTGGTCGGAGCGGCGACGGTCTCCTCGACCGGGCGCTGCTCGTCGGTCGTGCCGTCGGCGTCAGGCATCCAGCTCGTCCGCAACCCGGCGCAGGAGCGCCGCGATCGTGCGCCCGTGGGCCTTGTCGGGGTAGCGGCCGCGCTTGAGCCCGGCGCCGATCCCGTCGAGCAGCTTGACCGTGTCCTCCACGATCACGGACATGTCGTCCGCGGACTTCCGGTTGAGCTTCACCAGGCTCGGCGGGGCGTCGAGGACGCGCGCCGAGAGCGCCTGCGCCCCGCGCTTGCCGTCGGCGATGCCGAACTCGAGGCGGGTGCCGGCCTTGACCGCGGTCCCGGAGGGCAGCGCGGAAGCGTGCAGGAAGACCTCCTGGCCGTCATCAGTGCTGATGAAGCCGAAGCCCTTCTCCTCGTCGTAGAACTTGACCTTGCCGGTAGGCATGCAGACCCCTCCTGGAAATGAAGCAGCCATCAGTTTAGTCGACCGGGGCCGCCCTATCCTTGACGAGTGAAGCCACAGGAGCCGGCGGGCGTCGGACGCGCGGAGCGCACGCTCGCCTACATGTTCATCGCGATCATCATGAGGAACGCGATCGGCAGACCCACCAGCGGCACGGCGAAGACGAACTGCCAGAACGGGCCGGCGTACTCGCGGATCCCGAGCGC